>CAKZYI010000943.1 GCA_937884735.1 uncultured Pleurocapsa sp. | reverse complement strand
GATTGTGCTTCCACACTACAACGCTCTCAGATTTTTAGGCTTGATGAGAGCAGATGAATAATTTGACAACGAATTAGTCTATAAATTCTCTACTTCTGCTACCTGGTGGATCAGACAGGCAATTACCAGAGCGATCGCCGATCAGTCTCGTACTATTCGTCTTCCTGTTCACCTTTATGAAACTATTTCTCGTATTAAAAAAACTACTAAATTACTTTCTCAAGAGAGAGGTCGCAAACCTACCGAAGAAGAAATTGCAACTCGCATGGAAATGACCATCGAGAAGCTTAGATTTATTGCTAAATCGGCTCAATTACCTATTTCTTTAGAAACTCCCATCGGTAAAGAAGAAGACTCCCGTTTGGGCGATTTCATCGAAGCTGATGGCGAGACTCCAGAGGATCAAGTATCCAAAAGTTTACTCAGAGAAGATTTAGAGAGCGTATTGGATACTTTAAGCCCCCGCGAACGCGATGTTTTACGTCTACGTTATGGTTTGGATGATGGTCGCATGAAAACATTAGAAGAGATTGGACAGATCTTTAATGTTACTCGCGAACGTATTCGTCAAATCGAAGCAAAAGCTCTACGCAAGCTGCGCCATCCAAACCGCAATAGCATTCTTAAAGAATATATTCGTTAGAAATTAAGCAAATCTAACTGAAGATAGATAATCGAGGATTGGCAAATTAATGCCAGTCCTTTTTTTTGTTTTTTAAACGTAGGGTGGGCATTGCTATAAATACAAAGGATAGCTATTAAACAATTGATGCCCGCCACAATTAAATGTTGAAGGTTTTTATTTAGTGATTTGGTGGGCAAACGTCTTTGCCTGAAACACAGTGAAATATTAATTTTGCTTTGCCCACCCTACTTGGTTTAAATCCGATGACTCTTTCGGATAAAGCGATCGCAATTTAATTGTTGTTTTTTACAGATGAAAACTAAACAAAGTCAGACAAAGCTATTTCTGCCGAATTAGTATCGTTAAGAATAGCGATCGCATTGGTTTCAACGAAAATATCTGTATCTTCGCTGTTTTCTCCTTGACCTTGGGTAATTTCTAACTGCTCAAGATCGATATTGTCGGGCAACTCTATCAAATCTTCCCCTCCACTACCAATAAGAGGATCGTTGGCAGATGTCCCCGTCACAATATTGGTATCTTCATTATTAACCGCAACCTGCTGCGCTCCAAAGTTAATATTATCTACATTTTCGCCATAACCGACAGTAACCTGCTGCGCCCCCGTAATATCATCAGCATCGGCATCTGTACCGTAGACATTTAGCCGCCAATCATTCCATGTACCTGTTTCTCCTGTGGTGTTATCAGTCACTTCTATTGTCCACTCTCCCAAAGAAGATTCATCCCAATGTCTAGCAGAAGTAAATACCCATGAGTCATAATCGGCATTTACGTCCCGATGAGTTTCAGCCAAAATTGATTTTGTACCATCAGGAGAAACAAGAGTTACTTCCAAATCTCCTCGCTGGGTATGTTCGGCATCAAAAACTACTTCTACCCATTCAATTTGGACATCTTCGGTGATACCGACGGTAGAAGTACCACCTTCGCCATTATTATCGGGAATAGCCGTATCGACGTTTATCTCTTCGCTAGTAACAACAACTTCAGACTCAACATTAGTCCAGTTTTGAGCAGCAGTTACCGCAGCATCCGCATCAACCGCCCCAAAACCATACTTGTAGCTAACCTCATTTCCCGCACCGTTAATCGTCCAGCCAGGGTCGGTAGGGTCGTTCTGTTTGGAAGTTTCCACTAAGATATGCTGGACATCTCGCCAGGTTAAATTAGGGTTAGCATCCAGCATCAAAGCAACTACCCCAGATACAAAAGGTGCAGCCGAAGAAGTACCGCCAAAGCTGTCGTTATAATCCTCTTCTGGGTTGTAGCCAGCCTCTCCCGTAACATCAGCAGTAGTAATACCAGTGCCAATACCGTCGCTTGAATAGCCTGAATCCAGAACAGAAGCTCCTGGAGTACTGTAGTAGGACAAGTTATCTGTATGGTCAATGGCAGCAACGGCGATGGTATAGCGAGAATTAGCTAAAGCATTATAGTTGACGTTCTCTTGGGGGCGACCATTTCCTGCTGAAAAGACAAAAATATTGCCTAAGCCATCCCGACCATTTCTCACTCCATTTTGTAAGGCTGCTTGAGTTTTTTCCCCCATACCCCGAAAAGGAATATCGCCCCAACTGTTGTTATAAATATCAATTTCTTGATTTTGGAAAGAAAGTGCTTCAGCTATCTTAGAATCAAATAGTGCTTCTTCCTCTTCTACTGATAATGGTTCGTCGTCTTCTAAGCCCAAAAGACGTAATCCTGACAAGTCTGCATCGGGAGCAACCCCTGCTACGCCAGTTTCGTTATTAGTACTTGCAGCAGCAACGCCCGCAACCGATGTTCCGTGACGTGGGGGAAATTCCGCTTCTAAATCTGGACTAGGATCTTCATCGTCTTCTACAAAGTCATAGCTCAATTCGGGTCGATATTTATCCACCAAATCGGGATGATCTGACTGCAAACCATCATCCACAATACCAATAGTGACACCTTCTCCTGTCGCTTTTTGCCAAGCAGGAATTACATTGGCATCAGCCCCAGGAGTTCCACCTGTTTGCCCCGTGTTTTGTATATGCCACTGATATTGAAACAGGGGATCGTTAGGAGTGCCTGCATATAATGATGCCTCAGAATGGGAATTATTATCGCTGACTAATAAAATATCTTCGTTGGGAAAAGTTAATACGTCGCTAGATTTAGGAACTTCTGCAACGACATAAGTATCGGATGCTTCTACTTCAAAAAGATAATTACCCTCAGAATCGGTAATTACAAAAGTTTCCCCTTCATCTAAATGACCATTTTGATTATCATCCAAATAAATTGTCCACCCTGCTAAACCTGGCTCGTTTTCATCTCTAACTCCATCACCATTAAGATCGTCCCACTTAGTACCCGAAATTGTTCCTATATTGTTAACAATCGATCCTGTCTCTTCTGCACTAACGTCTGTACCGTCAATTTCTACTAAGTCGAGGACGAAACTAGAAAATTCGGGATCGTCAAAAGAGTCGGAAAACAACTCGATGTCTTCTTGTTCATCAATAAATTGTAATAGTTGTTCTGGTTGTTCTACCTGGCTGGCTAATTCTAAAAAACCATTAAAATCTTCAACATCAAAGATTTCAACTAGACGATTGACAACATTTTCGCTGGGAGGATTGACTAGGCTATTGTTGGATGAATTCATATATTGTTTTGATTTTGTTTAACTAGCTCAAATAAAGCGCATAGCTAGTGTAGAAAAATCAAGCTAAATACACACCCTGCGGTTAGCCAACCATTCGGCTCAAATATAAATGACCGATTGGACGATGTTAAGTGAAGAAAAAAAGAATAAGGAACGATTGAACTTTTCAACCGAACTTAGTGTTAAACCTCATTAAAATCAAGGTTTTGCGGTTCATCCGTAAGAAGATTAGTAGTTGGTATTTCAAGGGATACCTTTACAAATTCAAAATTATTTACCCACACACGACCTTTTCCTGATAAACCAACTCCAAAAGAGATGTTAGTCGTGGCTTGAGGAACGTCTAGTACTACTTCATAACATTGCCAATCATTTGTTCCTTTGATGGGGCGATTTCGCATATTGTCGAAACTGAGCATTTTATTACTAGAGTCATCTACTCGCATCCATAACCAAGCCCAATCCTCAACATTTTCAGATTTTATGTGTGCTGATAATTTGATTCGTTCGTTTAAATATTTTTTTCCCGAAAAACTCTGCATCAAAGTACCAAAGCCTTTGGGTTTTCTGGCTTTGTTTTTAATATATCCGCTCTTTTTGCCAGTATACACAACTTGACTATCTACTCCCATGTCATAGTCTTTTGGATGACTACCTCTAGCAATCCATCCAGGTGCGGGATTGGTTGATTTAGCTTTAAGTATTGGCATAATATTCTTCTGAAGCTTACTTTATTATTGCTGCAAAGTTGTCTTAATTCAAAAAGATTAAATATTGACCGCAGAAGGCGGTGAACTTGTGACTAAATTTTAATAAATTTTTTGAAGAACTTGCCTATTTTGCCATCAGCTAGTCACTCATTATCTTACTCTGCGATCGCTTTAATTAGCTTTAATCAATTTTTGGCTCACTCAAATTAAGCTCAAGTTTTTGTGTATAGCCAGCGTAGAAAAATCGAACTCAAAACGCATCATACTAATAGTCAACTCTATACCAAGATATAAATGACCGACTGGACGATGTTAAGTGAAGCAGAAACAAGTATTGATTAAAGAACCATAATTGATTTAAACGTGTTCGAGAATAAATTAGAATCTTCAGAATTTGGACTATACTTATCTCAGCAAATTATTATGGCTCATGGTGGCAAGATTGGCGTTATAAGCAACCTAGGTAATGGTTCTACTTTTTGGTTTACCTTGCCCTTTTAGCCTAGATTATTATGATTATGTCGGCGAAAATGTCTGTAAACAAAGACTCTTCCAATCTATTGTCCAAAAAAAATTGGCGAGTTTTGTTAGTAGAAGACGATCCTCTAATGCAGTTGGGTTTAGAGCAATTTTTCGCAGATTTTGCCGAATACACTGTCGTTGGTCAAGCAAACAATGGTTATCGGGCAGTAGAAATGTCTCTTCAGCTCAAACCAGATCTAGTAATTATGGATATTGGGTTGCCCCAAATGGACGGCATTGAAGCAACCAAAAGGATTAAAACCAGTCTTCCCAATACGCGCATTATCATGTTGACTTCTCATAAGTCGTCAACAGAGACGATCGCATCTTTAGCTAGTGGTGCGGACGCCTACTGTCTCAAGGGTACTAGCTTAAAAGGCTTGTTAACGGCGATCGCAGCAGCCAAAGAACAGGCAGTGTATTTAGATTCTAATATTGCTCGTCAAGTCGTACAGCAGCTCAAATTAGGCAAAACTAATCAATGCAATCGCCCTGTAGCTCAACTTTCGGCTAGAGAGCTAGAAGTATTACAGTTAATTGTCGATGGCAAAACCAACCCTGAAATTGCCGAAATGCTTTATTTAAGCCTAAGTACGGTTAAAACTAACATTAGGAGCATTATGAACAAACTAGCCGTTGACGACCGCGTACAGGCTGCTGTGGTGGCGTTGCGATCGGGTTTGGTATAGATAATAGTAAGTAAAATAATAGATTATTTAATTGCGATCGCCATAACATTCATAAGGCTTTTATTTAAAATAACTATATTTTTTTTAGTATAACGTTATCGTAAGATATTTTTGTACTAGTCTATTGCGCTCAGGTTTAATTTGAGTAAATTTAGTTTTCAATGATGTTCAACGATCAACAATTGGATAATTCAATAACATTGATTGTATGTTGGAAATTATCAAAGCAAAGATCCATAATTTGAATGATGTTCGAGTTTTTTGCGATAAGTGCAATTATGATGGCGGAGTAAAACAAAAAGACCGCGTATTTCTGGCTAACATTAATAATGAATTAGCTGGCGTAGTCAGGTTATGTCCTGAAATGAATGTTTTAGTTTTGAGAGGAATGCAAGTTTTACCAGAATTTCAAGGTCAAGGAATTGGAACTAAGTTACTTAAAAGTTGTAATGATTACTTGGGTCAACAACCTTGTTATTGTATTCCCTGGAGTCATCTACATTCTTTCTACGGACAAATAGGCTTTCAAATAATTTCACCCGCAGAATTACCAGATTTTTCAGCTCAACGTTTAAAGAGATATATTGCTAGAAACATGAACGTTATACCAATGTATAAATCTGGAAAACTAATTAGCCATTAAAATATATTGATCGTTTTTTTATTCATAACTTTATAAAGTTATGAATAAATTGGCTTAGATAAATACTATTAACAACTAGCACAGCAAATATCACAGGATATATTAAATATGACTATCGATATGATTATGCTCGCTATAATGATGTGTTAATAATTTTTATTTAATAATTAAAAATGGCTTTTATAGATCGAACCAATTTTGTTTTTGGCTATGGCTCATTGGTAAATGTAAAAAACCTAGAGCAATATTTAAAACGCCAATTGAAGCAAAATAATGATTACACAATTTGTAGTTTGTATAATTTTCAGCGTTGTTGGAATGTAGCGATGGACAACAAAGTCGATTTACCTGAATACAAATATTATCGCGATCGCTTTACTAGTAAAAGAATAAATGGCTTTGTTACTTTTCTAAATATTCGTCCTTACTCAGATCGGATTATTTCAGGCATTTTGTTTCGTGTGTCCCATAAAGAGTTGAGAAAATTAGATTTGCGCGAGCGTAATTATCAGAGGATCGATATTACAAACCAACTCAATATCCAAGTACAAAATGCCTGGGTATATATTGGCTCACAAGAGGCGAAGCAACGCTATCAAAAAGGGTTGAGTCAAGGTAAAGCTGTTATTGCCCAAGATTATTATAATTCTGTGGAAAATGCTTACCGTTCGTTAGGGGAAAAACAGTGGGCAAACTATATAGCTACCACAGATAAACCTAGTCTTCCTATTACGGATTTGGAAGTCTATCCAACGAACTTATGATTACTCAATCGAAGTTATTTCTTACTCAAAAAAGCTTCAACTTCTTCTGCTGTAGGCTGGGCTGCGATCGCACCAGATTTGGTTGTGGTTAGACTTCCCACCCCGCAGGCATATTCCACAATACTTTTAGCAATTTTGGGATCTTGTAATTGTTGATTGCTATGGCGACATAGTTGATGGATAAAACCCGCTAAAAAAGCATCTCCCGCCCCCGTGGTATCTTTGGCGGTTAGTTTAACTGGGTTTACTACTCCTTCATTTTCACTCAGGCAATAGCTAACTTTTGCTCCACCATCGCTGACAAGCACTCCTTCAACCGAATTGAGGCGATGGGTAATTGCTCCTGCATCAGTAGTGTCAAACAGCCATTGAGCTTCTTCTGCTGCCAGTTTAACAAAATCTACATACTGCCAAAGCTGTTTAATTAAGGGTATAGCTTCTTGCTCGACAAGCCAAAACATTGGTCGCCAATTGACATCTAGAACGACCTTGAGATGGTATGCTTCGGCTAATTCTAAGGCTCTAAAGACGGCTGCGCGAGTTTGGGGATAGGCTAATTCCAAAGTTCCTATAACCAGAAATTCAGCCTCTAAAAATAGCTCTGGGGGTAAATATCTCGCTTCGAGATAAGCATCAGCAAATTGATCGGCTTGTTTCCCACCGAATCCTGCAAAAGTGCGATCGCCATCGGCTGTGCGAGTGACATAGACTTCTCTAGTTGGAACTGAATCGTTGTATTGGACTCCTGAAGTAGAAACTCCAATAGATTGCAATAACTCAACCAATTCGTGACCTTTGTCATCTTTTCCTACACAGCCAATAAAAGCTGCGGAAGTTCCTAATTTGACAAGGGCGCAGGCAACATTAGCTGGTGCGCCGCCTGGATAGGGAGTCCAAGAAGAAACTTCTGAAACAGACTTATTAAGATCGTCAGCAAGACAATCAAATAATATTTCACCCAAACATATCACTCTTGCGGGTTTGTGGGCGATGCCTTTGGCTAGCTTCGCAATCGCTTTAGTATTCAACTTGCTCCCTCAATGCATAGCAGTTTTATATATTAATTCTCAGGGTATCGTTTCCTGAAAACAAGAGTGTTTAAGAAGGTTTAAAATTTTGAGTGTGGTCACTTTAATATTTGTTTAATAAAGCAACTTTGCATTACGAAAATTAAACTTCGCCGCGAATTTCTTCAACAACACCATCTCTTAAAACAACTTCTACGTTAAGTTTCTTAACTAAATTATCTCCTTTCTCTAACCTAAAAAAGCTTTCCATTTGAGCTTGGACTACTTCTTGATTTAGTTCGAGCAATTGAATTTGCTGTAGCTGCTGCAATAGTTGGTTTTTCTTTTCCAACATTTCAGCTTTTTTTTGATTAACCTGACCCATGATACTCTCGGTTTGCTTTTTCAACTGAGGACTAGCAGGATCTTTGATTTGTTTGGTAATTTCTTCAATAGTTCTTTTGCCTTGCATTTCTAGCTGCTGCATTTGCTTGTCTAGCTGTGCAGTTTGCTTTTGCAGTTGTTGAGTAACTTCTTCTTTCCATTGAGCCGTAACAATGGCTTTAACTGTCACTGGGCGTTTTAAAAGCAAACTAGCGTTAGAATAATCCACGATTTCGACTCCTTCTATAATTTTTAATTGTGTGCAAGCTTAAAGGTTACAGGCAATTTACCAGTCTGAGTTGGTTATTCCCTTAATTTTTAATCTTTCTAGTTGTAGCCTAAAAAAATCATTTTAGATAGTTTTTATGAAAATTTAAAAGAGAATGATTTTCTAGTCGAAAGCCTTGTGATACTGAATAAATAGTATTGAGGGAAATCTTCAGCAATCATTTTTAGAGCTAACTGTGAGACAATAGCTTCTGTTGAAGTGTGAAGTATGAAGTATATTTTTGACGATCGCTTAATGAAAATTTATGAAAGCATTAGACGAACGAAAACGGCAGGCTGTTAATAGTAACTCTTCTTTGGTAATTGATTTTTTAAACCGTAAGTTTCGCACAACTCCAATACACCTTGTAGAAGCACCCTGCTATTTTTATAAGGGAAAGAAATCAAAGCTGGAAATAACGGTGTTTTCTAATCCGCAAATTGCCAAAGTAGATGTAAGAATAATTGGCTTAAAAAATTACGATAGAGAACCTGTTTATGAGTGTAGCTATGACCTAGCTTCGCTTTCTATACCTACATTTCAAAGATCTATAGAAGATCTTATATCTCAATTTGAGAGTTGATATTTTTAGCGATCGCATTACTAAGGCTAAATTTACTATTGCGATCGCCCAAATGTGGTCTTTAATTGCTCTAATTACTAAAAATATCGTCAATTAAACTTTGATATTTATCTCTAACTTGAGGGCGTTTAATTTTGAATGTCTGGGTCATTAAACCATTAGCCTGGGAAAAGGGTTCGGTAATAAAGCGAAAATCAGAAATGCGATCGTCGCTTTTATAGCCTGGACGATTTTGCACTTCGCGAGTCAGTTCTTTACGATATAAATCGATAACTGCTTTATTATTTAAATCGCTTGCTATTACTTCTTCTGGAGTACTTTCTGGAGTAGGCAATTTTAAATCTAGTTTTTGTGTTGTTACCCACTTTTGTAAAGTTTCTAAATTAGGCACGATTAATGCCCCCAAAGC
>CAKZYI010000942.1 GCA_937884735.1 uncultured Pleurocapsa sp. | reverse complement strand
GGGATAGGGGCATTACCCCTGCGTTATTAAAGATGACATCTACACGGTCGAATTTATCTTTGGCAAAATGAATAAATGCTTTTACATCTTGGCGATTGGTAACATCTACTGTTTTGAATTCTGCTGTGCCTTTATTATTACAAATCGCCTCGACAATTTTCTGTAACTTTTGGGTACGTCGTGCGCCCAGAACTACCTTTGCTCCGTTTATTGCCAGCAACTTAGCCGCGGCTTCGCCGACGCCACTACTAGCACCCGTAATTACAATAACTTTGTTTTCTATATATAGCATAATGATTTACTTCGGTTATAAAAGAAACTGACCGCCAGAGATTTCAATTCTTTGAGCATTAACACATCGGATGTCTTCGGCGAGTAAAGATGCGATCGCACCGCCAATGTCATCGGGAACACCCACGCGACCTAATGCTGTTTGCGAGGCGATAAAATCATTAAGCTGCTGGTTGTCTCGCACTACGCCACCACCGAAATCTGTCTCGATCGCGCCAGGAGCAACTGTATTGACTGCAATCTGTCTTTCGCCTAATTCTTTCGCCATGTAGCGGGTTAGCACTTCAATAGCTCCTTTCATAGTTGCGTATGCCGCATATCCAGGAAGGGCAAAGCGAGTCAGTCCTGTTGAAATATTAACAATCCGTCCCCCATCTGCGATCGCACTCAGAAGTTTCTGGGTGAGGAAGAAAACGCCCTTTACGTGCATATTCATCAGGCGATCGAACTCTGCTTCGGTGGTTTCGGCAAAGGGTTTGTGTATGCCAACTCCTGCGTTGTTAATTAGAAAATCGAATCGCTCTGTTTGCCATTGCTCCTGAAGTCTCTGCCTAACCCGTGCGGTGAAGTCATCAAAAGTTTTAATGTTAGTAGTATCTAGCTGTAGTGCAGCAGCTTTACCTCCCATTTTTTCAATTTCCGAGACGACGCTGTTAGCTTCTGCTTCGTTGCTCTTGTATGTCAAGATGACATCAACCCCTTTTTTCGCCAGAGCTAAAGCTGTATTCTTGCCTAGTCCTCTACTTGCTCCCGTTACCAAAGCGATTTTTGTTTTGTCAGTAGTCATTATCTTGTCCTGCTATATCTTTTAGCTACAGGTTCATCATAGGTATGAATAATCGATCGTTAAATACATAAACCTGGCAGATCATTGCCTAATTCTCTCAAAGTTGACCTCGACGATCGTACTTGTTTCTTATAATTAGGCTGTGAACTTAGCTCGACTTGTTGAGGACTAAACATGACCGTTAAACAGATAGAGTATGAAACGACTATTAGCAAATGCCAACAGATAGCCGCATTAATATCCAAACACACCGACGGCTGAGGTAATGGTATTCACACTACAGAGATTGACAAGTAAGAATTTATTCGCCAATCGGATACTCTGACTGCAATACGAGACGTTAGCGAACCCACCTTAGCTATTGTTATTCAAGGTCAAAAAAAAGTATTACTCAACGAAGAAATTTATCACTATGGTACGGCTCAGTATCTTGTTATTTCAGTCGATTTACCCCTTTGTGGATATGCTACCGAAGCAACTCCAGAACGACCGTATTTAGGATTTAAGTTAACCTTAGACCCCGTTCAACTCTCTGATATTGTCACTCAAATTCGATCTAATTTGCTCCAGAAAGAAAACTCAATTCCAGGCTGGTTTATCAGTAAAGCCCAACCATCTTTACTTGATTGCGCCGTCAGGCTAACTAAACTTTTAGATACGCCCCAGGATATTGCTTTCTTAGCACCAGCGATCGTTCGTGAAATCTACTATCGTCTTTTGATGGGGGAACAAGGGGAAGCCGTTCGTCAGATGGCAACATCTGGTAGTAACATACAGCGTATTGCCAAAGCGATCGAGTTAATTAAGTCTGATTTGAGCAAACCAATGGGAATTGAAGATCTTTCCGCACAGGTCAATATGTCTGCTTCTTCTTTCCATCGCCATTCATCTTTGCTCGGCGGAACGAGGC
>CAKZYI010000941.1 GCA_937884735.1 uncultured Pleurocapsa sp. | reverse complement strand
TGGTGCATGGAGTCGACAAGTATATGTCTTAAACAATCTAGGACTATTAGCCACCGACTTAAACTTAAACAACCGTGCTTTAGAATACTTCCAGCTAGCGGAGGGTACACTATCAAATTCAGGAGGTGTGGGGCGAGTCATTACCTTTACCAATCTCGGTTACTACTACAGTCAAAGAAAAAAATACGATTTGGCGATTGACTATCTTGAGCGTGCTTTAAGCTGGGCGAGGAGTAATGGCGATAGCATTGGAGAAGCAAAAGCTTTAAGCGGTTTGGGTGCGATCGAGATGGAATTAGAAGACTATAAAGATGCAACCAACACTTTAGAAGATAGTATCGAAATATATGAATCCCTTCGCCCAGGTTTGCGAGACGAGCAAAAGATTTCTTTAGCTGAAAGTCAAAGACAAACCTATGACTTATTACAACAAGCTTATATCGCCAGAAATAAAACTGAGCAGGCTTTAACTATAGCCGAACGAGGAAGAGCTAGAGCATTTATTGAATTGCTGGCGCAGCGAACATTTAGCAACTCCAAAACCAGAATTGATATAACTCCTCCCAATATTAATGAAATAAAAGCCATCGCCAAAAACCGTCAAGCAACCATAGTTAATTACTCCATAATCAAAAATAACCATGGTGAAGAGTCAGAGTTTTATATTTGGGTAGTTAGTCCACAGGGAAAAATCAATTTTCGAGCATTAGATCTAACAATAATCAAACAACAATTTCGTACATCAATTGCTAGCGTGTCTAATGATTCCCGCGAAGCAGTATCGGGAGGATTGGATTTAAGAAAACCCCGCCTACAAGACTATGTTGTTTCCTATCGCGGAGATAATCCCACCGCAACTTTAGAAAATAGACGCAAGCTAAGTTTTCCTAGAGATGCCTACAAATTACTCATTGAACCAATTCAAACTTTTCTTCCTGAAGATCCAGAAGAGTTAGTAGTATTTATTCCCCAAGAATCATTGTTTCTAGTTCCATTTCCAGCTTTGCAAGATAGTCAGGGAGAATTTTTAATCGAGCAACATACGATTCAAATTGCACCATCGATCCAAACCTTGGCAGTAAAACCCACTGAGTCAGATATAAATAACTCCCAGCCTTTAATTGTCGGCAATCCCGATCCGATGCCCGAATCACTGTCTAGTTTACCAGGAGCAGAAATAGAAGCTCAAGCGATCGCCAAAATTTTAAACACTACCCCCATAATCGGACAATCCGCCATAGAAAGCAGTATTGTCAAACGAATGCAGCAGGCTAAGTTAATTC
>CAKZYI010000940.1 GCA_937884735.1 uncultured Pleurocapsa sp. | reverse complement strand
TGGTTTCCTTCGCAAACACTACGTTTTGGAGATCAGAATCCATGTTTCAATATCCGTCTGAAGCCGCGCCGAAATCTGAGCCTGCCCCATTACCAGAGCACCAATTTGAGATCATCCGCCATACACTATTTGGTACCCTAACCGCCGTGCAAAACACCATTAAGCTATTGCACAAACTCCATTACGCCGAACCCAATGATTGGAGTAAGCCCCTACCCACCGGGCGACCCAACGAGGTGATGGCAATTTTAACCAAGCGAGTCCGAGTCGAGTAACAGCAAATATAGGGTGGATTAGCGACTATTCGTATAATCCACCGAACCTATGAAAGATTGGCTGGCTAGATTCTATATGTCAGACCTGAATTGATAACGGCTACCATAGAACAAAAGCCGACTACTGGAGGATAGCGATGTCCCAGGTAACTCAAAACCGCAAGAAAAGCTTCTCTAGCTTTACCTACAAGGATGCCTTTAAATACTTGGGGGTTACTGAGCTAACGCGCTGGACCATTGAGGCTAAACCCGTTCCAGTCAGCGACTTTTTCAAACAGCGACTAGAACGACTACAGCGATTTGATTTAGAGAGCCTAGAAGTCTCCAAAACCCTGCTAATCGATGCGATCTGTGAAGAAGGTCTAGAGACATCTCAACGGCTAAAAGTTTGGAAAGGTCCCTATTTAGAGGGTGAGGATGTCTGTGGTAATGCCGATTATTTAATCGCAGAACGACGAGCTTACCTAGAGTTGCCCTATGTTTGTGTTATCGAAGCAAAGAAAGATGACTTTGAGCAAGGTGCGGCTCAGTGTTTGGTAGAGATGAAAGCTTGTCAGTGGCTGCATAAACAACAAGGAAGAGAGATTGACAGCTATGGCATTGTCACTAATGGTGAAGGCTGGAAATTTTATCGATTATCGATTATTGGTGAGATAAGTGAAACGCTATTGACGGGTGTGAGCGATATGCCAATGTTATTAGGAAGATTACGAGTCTTTTTTGGGCTGTGTGAACGAAGCCTTTATTGATCCTCTCTCGATTGTATGTGCCACAAACCATGCTACTGTGGTTTCTTTGAAGGGTGAATTAAAAAGCTTTTTTCTGCTCGGAAGCTTTCTTTTTTTAAAGTACGCTAATATTTAGCATGGCAGGGTTGGCACGAATATCATTGAAACAAGAACTTAGCTTTACTCTAAATTCTTTAAACTGTTATTTGATCTTGACTATTCATGGGTTCAAAAAAAGTATTCACTTGAGATGACAGTAGTAACTCCGAGGAGTTACTACAATCCTTTATAGAACAAGAGCTTACTACTCCAGTTTTAACGCAGCTAATAGCTTCCTCAGGGAGTAAAGTGAAAAGTGGTTCAAAAAAACCTGAACTTGTTGATAAAATCATAGGCTTAATAACATCAGGGAATATCAGCCCAGAAACGGTTCTTCTACAGTACGTCAAAGCTTCTAGAATGTGGTTGAGCTTTAAGGTTGGCAGGCATAGTTTGATGCCTGAAAGACAATCTGTCAAAAACTTGCT
>CAKZYI010000939.1 GCA_937884735.1 uncultured Pleurocapsa sp. | reverse complement strand
ACCTTGCTAGTTTTACCATTTTGCTTGATGGAAACACTATTAATTTTGTAGCCCTCTCTTTGTACTTCAATTACCTCCGTATTGAGATGGACGGGCGAGTCTTGGCAATCTAATTTTTGTTGGAAACGTTCCCACATTTGCCCAGGACCATACACGGGATAATTAAATTCTTTGATCAGAGTTTTGGTATCGTTGCTGCCAAACAAAGCATTTGTTATCGCTTTTTTTAGAGATAACCCCTTAATACGTTGTGCTGCCCAATCGGCACGAATTTCGGTGCAAGGAATTCCCCAAACTTTCTCGGTGTATGTCTTAAAAAAAGTTTCGTACAGGCGTTTGCCAAAGCGATTGGAAACCCACTGTTCAAAGTTTTCTTCTTTGGGGTTGGGTTTAACTTTGGCTTTAAAATAGCTCCACATAATTAGAGTACTATTAATTAAGCCCAGGTTTGATAAAGCGTTATATGGTTCTAGAGGATAGCTAAAAAACCTATTTTTATAATAAATCCTTGACATTCGAGGAACTTTGATAAACTCCTCTCCCATTACTTCTTGCCAAAGTGCTTCTACCTCTCCAACTTTGGTGAAAAATCGATGTCCGCCAATATCAAAACGATAGCCTTTATAGGTTTCAGTACGGGATATACCGCCAACTCTATCTGCTTTCTCAAATGTGATCGACTTTTTGCCATGTTTGCTCAATTCATAAGCTGCTGTAAGACCAGCTGGGCCACCACCAATAACAATTGTTGGAATAGATTTCATGCTTCTATTTAATATTTATTCTGTTGATTTTTATTTGTTTTTATGTGTTGATGGCAATCATTAATTTGGCTAGAAATGGTTCGAGGCAAATATAATGAATGGCGAAGTTCAAATATTCAGATTGGCAAGTGGCTTATATGTACTGCTAAAAAGATATGCAGATTTTTATATGTTGCGATCAATCAATAACATCATATAAAAAAGTTATAGGTAAAGCACTTTTAAATTAAACTGGTATTGCTATATCCTCGTAATCACAGTCTGACTTCTAGTATTCTCTAGAAAAATTACTAGCCATAGTTTCAATCTTCTCTATCGAGTTTAGTTGTCCCTACAGAAAAAAGGAATTTGGCGCAACAGAGAATTCAAAAGCTAATATTCATGAGCGATTATACTACGCATCTAAGTAATTTTACTGTTATCAGCAATTATAAGCGGATTTTTTTGGTGTGTAACCCCCGCAACGGCAACTTTATCTGATTTTCACAAAGAAAACTGTATTGTCGGATGAATATAAAGTTGGAGTAAAATGATCTGTTATTTAACTGGTCGTTCTATATTTTTGATGTTATTTTTTAAACTTTATTTTAATTAAATTTTAATTGATCTCTTTCTTTTGCTATTTTGTGCTTTATGAAAGATCGAATAGCTTCATCGATTTTGGCAGTCAAATTTACTGATTGAACGTACAATGTATTATGCAAAAATCTCCCTTAATCTCAATCATTACTCCTGTATATAATGGTGGCTATGCTTTCGTATGTAGTTTGTTAGCAATAGAGCAATCTCAGTTTGATAATTATGAATTAATTGTGATAGATGATGGTTCGACCGATGAATCAGCAGCTATAGCTAAAAAATTTGGCGCAAAGGTACTACAAACCAGCGGTCGAGAAGGGCCTGGATCAGCAAGGAATTTGGGCGCGAAAATAGCTAAAGGAGAATATTTGTGTTTTATTGATGCTGATTGCGAAATACAAGATGATGCTCTTGCCAAATTAGCTCAAACACTCCAGTCTAAACCCAAAATAGATGCACTTTTTGGTTCTTACGACGACCAGCCAAAAGCAACTAATTTTATTGCTCAATATAAGAATTTGATGCATCATTATGTTCACCAACAAGGAAACGAAGATGCTTCTACTTTTTGGGCAGGTTTTGGTGTAGTAAAGCGATCGATCTTTTTAGAAGTAGGTGGATTTGATACCGAACAATTTCCTCGTCCTAGTATTGAAGATATCGAACTAGGATACCGTCTCAAACAAAATAATGCCAGTATATATTTGGCTAAGAATCTTCAAGTCAAACATCACAAAGCATGGAAGTTTTTCGGCTTAATTAAAACCGATTTATTCGATCGCGGTATTCCTTGGACAAAACTTTTATTGAGCAATCAATCTAATGTAGTCAACGATTTAAATCTACAAACTAGTAGCCGAATTAGCGTAGTGGCTATTTATACTCTTATTTTATGTTTGATCGCTAGCATTTTTAATCCAGCGGCAATAATAGTAGGTTCTATCTCAGCAATCACATTGTTATATCTCAATTGGGATGTGTATCGTTTCTTTTATCAAAAACGTGGATTAGCTTTTGCGATCGCAGTAATTCCCGCCCATTGGACATATTATGTATATGGCGGACTATCTTTTGTTTTAGGAACTTTATCTTATTGGAAAAACAATATGTTTTCTAACAGTTAGTTTAGAGATTAATTTTAAAAATAAAAAAACAAATTTCCCCTTGACTCTCTAGTTAACTAGAGAGTTTAAACTGAATCTTAGAAGCAATTGCATCGGCTGGTTATAATCCTGCTTAATCATTATGAATCCTGCTACTAAGACAAAGAAGATTAATCTCAAACTGAGGGGAATGAGTTGTGCTTCTTGTGCCAGCAGTGTTGAATCAGCAATTCGTGATGTACCTGGAGTCGAGATATGCAATGTCAACTTTGGTGCAGAACAAGCTGCTATCACCTACAATCCCCATCAAATTCAGATTAAAGATATTCAAGATGCAGTAGAAAAGGCAGGATATTCATCCTATTATCTCCAGAAACAAGAAATGATTGCGGGAGAGGATGACCGCGAGAAGGCAGCCCAAAAAGCTGAGTCTCGCGATTTAATTCGTAAAATAATCGCTGGTGGGATCGTTAGCATCATCCTAGTTATTGGTTCGCTACCGATGATGACTGGGTTAAATTTACCTTTCATTCCTGTATGGTTGCACAATCCCTGGTTACAGTTAATTCTTACTGCACCCGTACAGTTTTGGTGTGGTTATCGGTTTTATATTGGTGCGTGGAAAGCTTTTAAACGTCATGCTGCGACAATGGACACCCTGATTGCCCTTGGCACGAGTGCAGCTTATTTTTATTCCTTGTTCGCAACCATTTTTCCCCACCTCTTTCTCAGCCAGGGCTTGATGCCAGAAGTCTACTATGAAACCGCAGCGGTAGTTATTACTTTAATCCTCTTAGGACAGTGGTTTGAAAATCGCGCCAAGAGACAAACCTCAGATGCCATTCATAAAATGATGGGCTTACAGGCAAAAGATGCCAGAGTAATTCGCAACGGTCAAGAAACAGATGTACCCATTAGTGAAGTGCAGATTGACGATATTATTTTAGTCCGTCCTGGTGAAAAGATTCCCGTCGACGGAGAAATTGTAAGCGGTAGATCCTCCAGTGAAGAAGGGAAGGTAACAGGAGAAAGTATTCCCGTAAAAAAACAGGCAGGGGATGAAGTTATCGGCGCGACTATTAACAAGGCAGGTAGTTTTAAATTTAAGGCTACTAAAGTCGGTACGGATACAGTACTAGCCCAAATAGTTCAACTGGTGCAAGATGCTCAAGGTTCAAAAGCACCTATACAAAGACTAGCTGATAAAATAACAAGTTGGTTTGTGCCTGTAGTAATTGCGATCGCTATTGGTACTTTCGTTCTTTGGTTCACCATTACGGGGAATGTTTCTCTAGCTTTGATTACTACCGTTGGAGTATTAATCATTGCCTGTCCTTGTGCTTTAGGATTGGCAACTCCTACGTCTGTGATGGTAGGTACGGGGAAGGGTGCAGAAAACGGTATTTTGGTTAAGGGCGCAGAGAGTTTGGAGCTGGCTCATAAACTACAAACTATTGTTTTAGATAAAACAGGTACGATTACTCAAGGAATACCCACTGTTACTAATTATCAAGTAGTTAGAGGTATTAGCG
>CAKZYI010000938.1 GCA_937884735.1 uncultured Pleurocapsa sp. | reverse complement strand
AGATAAGTAAAGCATTAGAACCAGCTAAGAATACAATTCCTGCTGGATCTGGACTGGGAGAAGGAAACTCAAATGTATTAATTGTTTGAATTAATCTTGCCATAATTATGGATGGGTATTTAGCAGTTTTGGGAATTTAAAATCTATTAAACATTAAATAGTCTCACTAAATTATTAATTTTGCGAGAATAATATTGAGAATAAAAGTTTGATTTAACAATATGGACTATTTCTGAAACTAAACTGTCTATATTCGGAAAAAGCAACTTACTTTAAATATTTAAAATAAGTTGCTTTCTTTTTTAAAACTTAATAGTAAAACTATCAAATTTAATTTAAACTATAGATTTTTACTTAAACAACAGATATGTCTGCTACTATTTGATTTCCCAATCCGTTATTGTTACCGCTAGAAAATGAAATAAAACTACCACTAGTATTAATACCCAATTAATTATGATATAACGAAAATAAATCTCTACCGCTAACATTTAATCCAGTTACATTAAAACCACCTATCTTAGATAAAACTAATTCATTACCATGATCTTATATACCCTTAATATCTTCACTAACATCGGTCAAACCAATATTTGAACCATTAATATAGAGCGATAAATTGCCAGCAGTATCGTCGCCTAGGCTACTTGGGGAAAAAGCCAAAATGTCTTGATCATCTCCAGAAATTTCGTTGACATTATAAAAACCATTGGTACTAATTAAAATATCTCCATTAGAGGCGATCGCAATACCGTCGATATCTTCTGAATTTGAGTCTAGTCCAACATCTGAACCATCGAAGTATAATTCTAAACTGCCAGCCGTGTTGTTTCCTGTAGAAGTTGGGTCAAAACGTATGATATCTGCATCATCTACGTTACCCAAACCATCTAGATTTGTGTCTTGATTCAAGCTAAATAAGACACTACCGTCGCTATTGACATGAACTCCATCAATATCGTTACTGGCTAAACCAATATCTGAACCATCCATATATTGCGACCAAGTTTGATTACTAGGATCGTAAACAACAATATCCTCATCATCAAAATTATTTCCATTTAAGCTTACGGAATCTCTGGTTGTGGCATAAAATACCCGATCTGTATCTCCAGTAGGGTTATCGGGTTCGTCCGTATCTTCTAGAGAAAATTCGTATAGTCTGCCATCATTTTCATTAATGTCAACACTTTCATCAATACCGCGATCGACAATATAGATACTGCGTCCAGAACCATCGCTGCTATCGGCAATATCAATCCCCCCAGGCTGCACTGGATTAGCGTCACTAATATCTATGGTTTGAACTAAAGTACCGCTTGTTGTTACCTCAAATACCGTGTCTGTTGGTTCGCCCACGATAAACAAATTACCACTTTCGTTGTCGAAACCAATACCTTCTGGATCTGACAGTCCAAAATTAGAGGTACTAAAGCTACTGATTACAGTCCCACTAGTGCTTATTTCATAAACTGTATTATCTAATCCATCCGCAACAAATAGTGTCCCCGAACTGGGACGAAAAGCTAAGTCTTCTGGGTCGGTACTGCCAAAGTCTCTAGAGTTGAGCTCGTTAACCAAACTATCATCTGAGGTTCCAAACGTGCCATCGCTTCCTGCACTAATTTGCAAAATGCTTCTAGTAGCATCATCGGAAATAAACAAGGTGTTGTTGCCAGAATCATAAGTTAACCCTGTTGGTTCTGTAGAAAAATCTAATACATTACCCGTGTTGATGACATTGCCATTCAAGCCAATTTCAAATAAATTGTTGCCTTCAAAAATCGGAGTTTCGTTTACTTCAGAATCAGAGATAAGTAAAGCATTAGAACCAGCTAAGAATACAATTCCTGCTGGATCTGGACTAGAAGAAGAAAATTCTGACGTATTTACTACTTGAATTAGCCTTGCCATTTTAATAATTAAATACTCATAGCAGTTAATACCTGTAGAATTTATATTTGAGCTTAATTGATTGCAAAAACAAAAATCCTATGGCAATTATTAACCTTAAAATGAATAATTATTTTTAGATTATAAAAAAGTAAAAAACATTTTACATCTTTTAAACAATCTATTTGAATGGTTATTTAAAATGTTGGCTACTTATCTTTTAGCAAACATTGTGAATAAATATTCAATAAAGTTCGGCATTTTTAAACTGCTTTGCTTTTTGGGCATTCGCTGCTTCTCCACAGCTACGAGGAGTTGGAAAAATCTTATTAGGATTGGCTAGCCCTTTTTTGTTTAATGCACTGCGAATATACTGCATTGTTTCTAAATCGGTTTCATTAAACATATAGGGCATATAGCAGTTTTTGTCTGCACCAATACCATGTTCTCCCGATAAGCTTCCTCCTGCATCTACGCAAAGCTTGAGTATTTCTCCACCAATTTCTTCTACGGTTTCAAAAGATCCAGCTACAGCATTGTCATAAAGAATCAAAGGATGAAGATTACCATCTCCAGCATGAAATACATTAGCTATCTTGTACCCATAGCGATCGCCCAAAGCATTTATTTCGGTTAATACTTCTGCTAGCTTGGTACGAGGAATTACGCCATCTTGAACAAAATAATCAGGACTCATATGTCCCGCAGCAGCAAAAGCTGCCTTTCTGCCTTTCCAAAGTTTTGCCCTAGTATCAATATCATTGGCAGTAGTAATACCAGTAGCGTTATTTTGCTGGCAGATCGTTTTTACTCTTGCTTTATAAGTTTCTACTTCTACTTTTAAACCATCCAACTCAATCAATAATACTGCCTGGGCATCTCTGTCATAGCAACCAGTAGCTACAATATCTTCTACGGCGTTAATACTAAGGTTATCCATAATTTCCATTCCCGCAGGAATGATACCAGAACGAATAATGTCTGCAACCGCCTCCCCAGAATCTTCTACCGTCGGAAAGTTTGCCAACACCACACATACGGATTCGGGACGCTTGAGAATTTTCAAGGTAACTTCTGTGGCAATACCCAAAGTACCTTCCGAACCGACAAACAAGCCCGTTAAGTCATATCCAGGCATCTCCGT
>CAKZYI010000937.1 GCA_937884735.1 uncultured Pleurocapsa sp. | reverse complement strand
AGATAATTAAATGATTAACAACCAAGGTTTTTTGTAATCATGGCTACATATAAGCTCAAGTATCCATAAGCATCTTGATTCGCTTGATATATTTTTTTTATAGTTATTAATAATTTTAAAACTCATTATTATCACTTATTTTTCTACTGATAAAATAGATACAGAAAAACAATTCTTAACTTCAATTAGTAATAGTTATTGACACAATAATCGAGAATTCGAAATATGAAGTCTAATATTTTCAAGAGTATTTATTTGTATCTGTTTAAAGATTCATTTGCTTTTTGCGGTGATGGTAATAATTAGTTCCACGTTAGTTAAACATCAAACCGATAAGTAGACTAAGGGGAATAGTATGATGATTCGATTCAACAATACCTGTAACCTTTAATATGCAGACTTTAAGAGTATCAAAGAATTTGCACAATGAATGAGTGTCAATACCAAGTAGGAGGAAGTCTAGCTAAAGATGCGTTCAGTTATGTAGTCAGACAAGCCGATTGCGAACTATATCAGGCACTACAACAGGGAAAAGTTTGCCATGTGCTTAATTCCCGCCAATTGGGGAAGTCTTCTTTGTTAATCCGTACCTTAGATCGTTTAGAGCAAGAGGGAAATTTAACGATCGCGATCGATCTTACTTATTTGGGTAGTGAATTTACCAATCCCTTGCAATGGTATAAAGGTTTGGTCGCTCAATTATGGACTGGTTTGGGTTTAAATGAACGAATAAGCCTAAAAAACTGGTGGCGCGATCGCGAAGATTTTTCATACTTGCAAAGACTGGGAGAATTTATCGACGTATCTTTAAAATCTTTTCCCCAACAAAAAATATTTATTTTTATTGACGAACTCGATCGCATTCAAAGCCTAGACTTTCCTGTAGACGATTTTTTGGCTTTGATTCGTTATTGTTACAATCAACGGGCGATCGACTCAGCTTATCAACGTATTACCTTTGCCCTATTTGGCGTAGCTGCACCAGCAGATTTAATTCGCAATAAAAAATAGACTCACTTTAATATTGGCAAAGCGATCTCGCTGAAAGGATTTCAACTAGCAGAAACCGCGCCTTTGATTGCAGGTTTGAGAGATGTTAGTCAGCCTCGCACTGTAATGCAGCATATTTTAGTTTGGACAAGCGGACAACCTTTTTAGACCCAAAAGCTAAGTCAATTAATAGTAGAAAAACACTCTAAAAACAATACATCAACCGCTAAGTTAGTAGATCGAATCGTACATAAGTATATTATCAATAATTGGGAAGCACAAGACGAACCAGAACATCTCAAAACAATTCGCGATCGCCTGTTATATAATCCCCGTAATGCCAGCAGGTTATTGGGTATCTATCAACAAATTCTGCAATCTAAACCAATAGTAAGTAACAACAATCCAGAACAATTAGAACTACTTCTATCTGGTTTAGTTATTAAAGAAAACAACTATCTTCAAGTTAAAAATCCCATCTATCAAGCCGTATTTAATACCCAATGGGTAGAACAGCAATTAAATAATTTGCGCCCTTACAGAATTAAATTTGAGGCTTGGTTAAAAGATGGCACAGATAGTCATTTATTGACAGGGCTACAATTACAAGAAGCTTTAGCTTGGGCAGAAAACAAACAGTTAAGCGACTCTGACTATCGTTTTCTCAATGCCAGTCAGCAATTAACCCAACAGTCAACCGAAAGAGATTTAGTCCGCATCTCAACTGAAAAAGAAAAGGCTCAGTTTGCCCTATATGCAGTCCAAGAAGCTAATCGACTAATTATAGTCGCCCGCCATAATGCCCAAAAAAAAGTCAAGCAGTTGCGTATTCCTAAAAGCTGGATCGGTATAGTCGCGATCGCAGTTTTTAGTCTGACAATTTTCCTGCGTCAGACAGGAGCATTACAAGGATTAGAATTAACCACCCTCGATTTATATTTTCAACAACGCCCTGTAGTAAGCTGTAATCGCCTAACTATTATTACTATTGACGAGTCGGATATTCAAAACTTGGGACAGTTTCCCATCTCAGATCGCATTTTAGCGCGATCGCTGAATAAGTTAATTGACTACCAACCCAGAGTTATTGGACTAAATCTGTATCGAGATTTACCCATACCGCCAGGAGAGACAGAATTACAGCAGCTATTTACAGCTACACATAATTTAATCGGCATAGAAAAAGTAGTGGGGGCAAAAATTCCCCCACCGCCAGCATTAGCCAAAAGCGATGCCTACGGCTATGCTTCCGCAAATCGAGTTGGTTTTGCCGATCAGATATTCGATCACGATGGTACAATTCGCCGTGCATTATTATCTATACGCAACCATCAAAATGTCGAGCGTAGTTTTGCCCTCAGACTAGCTCTAAAATACTTGCAAGCAGAAAATATTAAACCCCAACCTGTGACTAATCCCACTTCGGCGATCAAACTAGGTAAAGCTATCTTAGTTCCTTTCCAAGGCAACGATGGTAGTTATGTCCGCGCTGATGCAGGGGGATATCAGATTTTAATTAATTATCGCAGTACATTAGATCGCTTTACTCACTATTCCCTTTCACAACTTTTAGCCAATAAAATTCCCAACCAAGCAATTCGCGATCGCATTATCTTAATCGGATCGACAGCAGATACCACCAGCGATCTTTCTCCTACTCCCTTTAGTACTTGGCAACCTGGTAAACAAATGGCATGGGTAACAATTCATGCCAATATTATTTCCCAACTTCTGAGTGCAGCTATTAACGGTAGAGAAATGTTACATCCTGTTTCTGAAGGTATTGAATGGCTGTGTATTCTAATTAGTGCGGTAGTTGGATCTTATCTCAGTTGGCGGAGGCGGATGTTTTGGATCGGCGCAACTTCTTTAATCCTCATTTTAGTCACAATAATTTTCCTGACTTATCTAACATTCTTACAAGGATTATGGTTGCCAGTAATGCCAATGGCGATCGCATTTACTGTTGCTGCTATTTTAGTTGCGATCGTCACTCAAAGACAGTTAGCCACTATGCAGTTAAAAGAAACCATTAGACAATTAAATTCAATTTCTCAAGAACAGCCTACAGTAAATAAAGTTGCCTTTGAATTATTAAAACAAGGAGAAAATCAGAAAAATCAAGAATTAATCGAACAATTGCTTAGTTAATTAAATGGAGCTTTAGGGATGCAGATATCTACGGCAATAAGATATGCTGAAATAGACATCAAATTAGTCATCAAAAAAATTGTAATTTTAGACAAGCAATGAAACAAAATAAGATTCGTACCACAATTACTTTGTCCGCAGAATTGTTAGCGCGTGCGGATCGAATAATCAGAGAAGGCAAAATCAATAGTAGAAACAACTTATTTGCCCAAGCATTAGAGAAAGAGATCGCAGCGATAGAACGTGCAGAGATAGATTCTGCCCTTATAGAAATGACGCAAGATCCTGAATATCAACAGGAAGTAATGCAGATGGAAACTGAATTTGCCTCGGCTAGCTGGGAAGCTTGGCAAACAGAAGAAGCATGAAACGAGGAGAAATTTATACCGCCCGACTCGAACCCTTTGAAGGCTCGGAACAAGGGGGAACACGCCCTGTCATAATAGTGAGCCGAGATGCTATCAACCAACATAGTCCAGTAGTCTTAGCCGTTCCCTGCACTACTTATAGATCGGGGAAGCGAGTATTCCCAACCCAAGTCTTAATCAAAAAGTCAGAAAGTGGGTTAACTAGGGATTCTATTGCGATGGCAGACCAAGTAAGGGTTTTAGCTAAACCTAGATTAATTAAATTACTCGGAAATTTATCGGCAATTAAACTTAAAGAACTAAATAAAGCCTTAGTGATCGCTTTAGATATTTAGTTAGTGTTTTTTTAGGTTATGAATAAATTAAACTAGAGCCAGATTGGATTATTAAATTTTATGAGTATGGAATCTACAGCTAGCAAAAATAGAACTATGATCGCTATTTTGCATTGGGAAGAAGATGTATATGTAGCAGAGTGTCCCGAAGTGAGAACAGCCAGTCAAGGTGAAACTGTAGAAGAAGCGATCGCTAACTTAAAAGAAGCAACAGAACTTTATTTAGAAGAATTTCCCATGCTTAATACTTCACCTCGTTTGGTTACTACTTTTGAAGTCTCAAGTACTTAACGTGCACAGTTTAATTATTAGTATTTTTATCAGCAATTGTGTGTATCTCTTTTATTAATTATAAAATCTTTTGCCTATTGTTTTGCAAATAGATTTTATCCATTAAATCGTACCAGTAACCATTTTCGGCTAGATATTGAATTTGTTCTTTACTAGTTTTATTACTCAACTGTTTTTGAATAGCTGTCGGTTCGACTCTTTGTATCCAGCCAGTAAAAGTCGGATCGCCTGGCTTAGAATATTCGCCACAAATCACTGATATTTTCCACTGATAGTTTTTACCAGCTTCAAGATTTAATTGATTTTTGGGTAGGGAAAAGCTAGCGATATTATTATTAGTTTCAATAGGTAAAAAACTTCTTTCATAAATAGTTTTATTTTCATTTTGTATCGCTAATACTACTTGCCTTGCCGAAGTTTCTGGTAAGTGAAGGTAAATATTTTGTTGTGCTTTGGTAGTCAAACCAAAATTACCAGGAGGCATTATAGCCCGTATCGGTTGTTCGTCAGGATTACATCGAAGCCCATCGCGAGAGCCACCTGCACCAGTATCTTTTGGCTTATCATCTCCTGGGGGATCGAAGTCGTCGTTAAAAACTATTTTCTCTTCAGAATCAGAATCATTTTTTATCGGTTTGATTTCCAATTCGGCTTTTACCGATCGCCCTAACAATGACAAGATGTAGATAGCTATTAATAGTTGTCTAATTAAAGACTGAAACTTAAACATATATAAAACACAAATAAATAAAATAGCGATCGCAAGTCATATTTTTTATCTGACTTTTATTACTTTTCTAGCTTTGTTACAAATAAAAACTTTTAGCTTATAAAAGCTAAGATTTTTGTTCTACTTTTAATTTAAAATTTTATCAATGTTTTACTGCGTGACTTACAGCAATTATTAATAAATGAAATGCGATAAGCCTAACGGCATAGCTACGCAATGCAAGATTATCTCCGTCGGCTTGTTCTCCTTTGGCTTTGTGGCTACGGTTTTGTCTTCACTTCAAGTTGAGGCACAGGTTATCCCCGATACTAGTTTAGGCGAGGAAAGTTCGGTAGTTACCCCACAGCAATTTAGAGATCTGATTGAAGGCGGTGCAATTCGGGGCGAGAATTTATTTCATAGCTTTAGCGAATTCAGTATACCCCAAGGGCAACAGGTATATTTTGCCAACCCCAGTGATATTTCTAATATTCTGACTCGCGTTACAGGGAACAGTATCTCGGAGATCTTTGGTACGTTGGGGGTAAATGGTGGGGCTAATTTATATTTAATTAATCCTAACGGAATAGTCTTTGGGGAAAATGCCAGTTTGGATGTTGCTGGTTCTTTTTTAGCGACTACAGCAGAAAGCCTGATTTTTGATAATGGCGAGTTTAGCGCGGTTAACACCGATGCGCTACCTTTGTTGACGGTTAATATTACTCCTGACTTGCAGTATGGAGGTAATTCTGGTGAGATCGATAATCAGGGTACATTAGAAGTCGGTGACGGGCAGAATCTAAGCTTATTAGGGCAAAAAGTAGGTCATAGCGGTGCTTTGATTGCCCCTGGTGGTTTTATTGAAGTTTCGGGTACGGACATTGATTTTACGGGTACTTTAGACACCAGTTCACTTGATGCTGGTGTGGGAACTTTTTTATTAGATTCGCAGAACATTTTAATTCAAGAGAATCAGGCTATTAGCGGGAAATCTATTTCTCAAACTTTAGCGAATAGTAATGTGGTGCTGCAAGCGGATAATGATATTACGGTTGATGACGATCTTACTAGCCTAAGTAATAACAATCTTACCTTTGAAACAGGGCGATCTTTCGAGATAAAAAGCGATCGCATTATCTCTTTAGCTGGCGGTAACTTTACTACCAAATTTAATAACGAAGCTTTGGCGAGTAACGGGAATATGGAAATAGCCAGCTTTACGATGAATCCTACTTCGGCAATTATTACCAATGGAGGAGATGTAAATATAGAGGGAGGAAGTAGCAATACGAGTCAGATAAGTTTGGCTACTGACAGCCAAATTATTACGGGAAATGCAGCAGGAGACGGGGGCGATATTAATCTTACTGCACAAGGAGATATTACTACAGGATTTTTAATTAGTGGCTTTATCAATAATCCTGGGGTAGCCAGACTAGAAAGCGATTTTGTACCGATTAATACTCTACCTGGTACAGACAATGCAGGGAATATTCAGGTAACGAGTAGCAATGGGGCAATATCCTCAACTAATTTCGTCCTGGCGAATGCTTTAGGCGAAGCAGGGGATATTTTCTTTGATGCTGCGGGAGATATAACCTTTACCGCCCCAGGAAAACTCGATCGCCTGGGAGATATTAGTACGGTTGGTGCGGTTTCGGGGCATTTAAAAATTACCACAGGGGAGACTTTACTGGCGGATGATGTGCGAATTATTAATCGTATTGGCGGGGATGGGGAAACGGAGGGAATTACTTTAAAAGGTAAATCGATCCTGCTAGAAAATACATCTCTCATAACCCTAACTAGAGATGAGACTCAAGCCAACCTGGGTACGGTACAAAATGCCGTAGGAGGCGACGTGACGGTAGAAGCTAGCGAAGATTTGGTAGTGAGAAACGGCACTTTATATACCAGGGGAGATTTTGGTATTGCCGATGCAGGAGATTTAACTATTGATGCCCGTCGTATTAGGGTAATCAATGATGCCGAACTTCCCGAATTTTTTGATAACTTTTCTGGCATAGCCACTACTGCGGGAGATAATACCAGTGGCGACGGGGGAGATATTATAATCAATGCCACCGAATCAATTGAAGTTGTTGGCAGAGAAACTGGGGTTTTTATTCCTAATAGCCCAGAAGATCTAATATTTCGTGGCGGGGCGACTATCACTACCAGCACCGAAGAGGTAGGCAAGTCGGGAGATTTGACGATTAATACGCCAAGTTTGGTAGTAAGAGATGGCGCGACAGTTACCACCTTTCCTTTTATCGGTGAAGGAGGAAATTTAACCATCAACGCAGAAGAAATATCATTACAGGGCAAAGCCAGCATCAGTACGGGAACTTTAGGACAAAATGCAGGAGATTTGAATATAATCAGCGATTTTCTTACCCTAATAGATGGTGCAAATGTGGGTACAGCTACTTTTGCCGTGGTGTATGCTGGAAACTTAAATTTAACGGTAAATATATTAAGTATTGGCTCAAATTCTTCGATTGGAACAAATACCTTCTGCGCGGGAAATGGCGTAACATTAATTATTGAATCCTATTCGATTTGAATA
>CAKZYI010000936.1 GCA_937884735.1 uncultured Pleurocapsa sp. | reverse complement strand
GAAGCAAATCTCCCGTAATTAATCCTGTTTCTCCCGATGATAAATTTAATCCCTTATTGTTGAATACAGTTGGAACGGCTTGGGTAGCAGAGATACTAAGACTGTAAGGAGTGTTCTTTCCAGTCATGGGAGTAGTAACTTGAATAAAATATGTACCTGGATTGAGAATAATGGCGATCGCTCCATCCCCCGTATCAGGAAGATTCGATGTTGCGATCGCTTTCCCATTGCGATTGAGTAAAGATACATCCCCATTGGCAATTAATCTGCTTAAATCAAGATCTAAATTACTGCGACGAAACAGATCGAAGCGAAAAAAATCAACGTTATCCAGCGAACTTAGAGAACCAGTTAAGATAGAAGTGCGATCGCTAACGCTAATTATTTCTGCTGTTTCTAGACTATTACGAATATCCGTTTCCATAATTTGTCATTAATTACATTCCCGACTCAGAACTAATTTGCCATTGTTGAGACGATATACTCCTTGAGGTTCGACAATAGGTCCTCCCCTCTCCCAACTAGTATTTTCAGGTACATTACGTACCTCTCCTGTAGAGAAATTGGAGATATCTGCATTGCCAGGGCGTACTGGTAAACTATTACCACCCGTAATGATAAATTTGCCCTGCTGTCTATTTGCTACTGGGGCAATGCAGCTATTAGCTACTAATTCGTTAGTATTAATCGAGTTATCTGGAAGTTCGGTAAGGCTATTTTGAATAAAGCTAACATCGGGAATCGTTACCGCACCCGATACTGCACCTGTAGCGTTTACATCAGCGCGATTATTACTTTCTAGTAAATCTGGATTACTAGTCAAAGAATTGAGAGTGAAATTTTCAGCAAAAAAGACAGAAGTATCCAGGGTAATATCGCCTCCTACTCCTTCTTCGGCAAAGGCAAAAATATCGCTGTCATCAAAAGCAACAATAGAATCAGCCGTTAAGGTAATATTTCCTCCACCTTCTTCTCCATTTAAAACAAATGTAGAAATATCACTATCATTGCTTAAAAATATATCTTCAGCCTTAATTTTAATTTCTCCACCCGATGATTGTTCTGCTGCAGTAGTGATATTACTATTATCAATATTAACCGTATTGTTAATATCCAAACTAAGGTTTCCAGCATCTCCCAAGCCAAAAGACCGACTAGTAATTAGAGCACCGTTAGAAAGACTTAATTTATTAGTGGAAAGGTTGACATTTCCTCCGTTTCCCGTTGCATCTTGATTGACAACAGCACCTATCCCACTATTCAATCCATTAATATCGATCGTTTCTGTCACATTAACATCCAAATTACCTGCATTTCCTTGTCCAAAAGTAGTCACAGAAATAGCTCCTCCATCAATAAATAGTTGAGGAGTAAGATTAGTTAAGTTACAACCGTAGCCGACAGCATTCAAAGCATCAACTTGAGCAATAATTCTGCTGCGCTCTTGACTTATATTTATTCCACTAATATTTACTACATTTCCATCAATGATAGTAAGATTTCCAGCATCTCCAAAACCTTGAGTTGATGTAGAAATTACTCCACCTTCTCTAATAAATAATTCTTGAGTAAAAATGTTTAATTCACCACTATTTCCCTGACTATTTCTAACCGTCCCAGAAGATAGCCTACCGTCAATTAATTCTACTAATTCTGCATTTAAGATATCAATTTTTCCTGAATTATTTAGACCCAAAGTCTCTGTTGCAATTATTCCTTGTTGTATTCTTAAATTAGGAGTTGATATTGATATATCCCCACCTAAAGCTCTCCCCGTACCAGAGGTAAAAACACCCCCCTCATTAATAATATTAATTGAATTTGTTGCAACAATATTTATATCTCCTGAATTACCTCGTTCGATAGCAGTTTCAATATCATCGTTAATAATACTATTAATAAATTCAACTGCCGTATCATCCAAACTAGGATCGAGACTAATTAAATCTAAAAATGGAGTTAAATCAAAATCATCGGGTAATATATCAAACAAACTAGATAAATCTACTGCCGAGCTTAAAATTACACCTCCATCTTTAAGCAACAAATTATTAGTCTTTAGTGAAATGTCACCTGAATTTCCCAATCCCAAAAAAGATGTAAGCAAACCACTATTTTGACCGCTAATTTCAACTGAATTTGCAGCTTGAATATTTAATTCCCCAGCAATACCTCTTCCCAAATCTAATTCGTCATTACTGATTATTCCACTAAAAGTAGAAATCACACCTCCGTTATTAATTTTTAAATTATCAACATTGATATTAATATCTCCTCCATTACTAGCAACAAAACTCGAAGCTGAAATCAAGCCAGAATCGCCCAGAGTTAGAGTGGAAGTAGTTAAATCAATATTTCCTGAATTTCCTCTACCTCCAAAGTTTATATTAGAACCAATTTGACTTCCTGAATTTACTAATGTAATGTTGTCAGTTGCTTGAATATTAATATTATTTGCATCTCCTTCACCTAAATTAGATGCTGAAATTCGTGCGGCATCCCTAATAACTAAATTGTTAGTTTCAAGATTTATTCTTCCAGCATTCCCAACTGCATTCTCACTAATTTCAGATAAAATACCACTACCAACACCAAATATTTCTATTGAATCAGTTGCCCGAATATTAAGCGCGTTAGCATTTCCTTGTCCAAAACTAGAGCTAGAAATAAAAGAATTATTTTCAATAGATAATGTCTCTGTTAATATATTTAATTCGCCACCATTTCCTCTAGCTTCAACTGAATTCACTTGAGTACTTATATTAGAATTTTCTCTCAGTTGTATAGTGTCAACAACAGAAAGGTTTAAATCTCCCGCATTACCATTCCCAAAAGTCCCAGTAAATAACTGTCCACCATCCTGAATTATTAAATTATTAGCTGCTAAATTAATATTTCCTCCTTCTCCAGTAATTTCAGTACCTATTTGGGAAGAAATAAAACTATCAGCGCTCTTAATTTCTATGAGTTCAGTTACTCTAATATCAATATTTCCAGCACTACCATTAGCAAAAATACCAGTAAATAATTGTCCGCTATTTTGAAGTTTTAAGCTATCTGCTATCAAACTAATATTTCCAGTAATGCCCATACCTCCAGGAGCTATTTGAGAGTTAATACGACTATTTGGATCTTTAATTATTACAGTTTCATCAATTTCAATATTAATATCTCCCGTATTTCCTAGACCAAAGGTATTAGCATTGATTTGAGAACCTTCAAAAACATCTAACGATTTAGCACTTAGGTTAATGTCTCCGCTATTACCAATGCTATTTTGAAATATATTATTGTTAACTCCACTTCCTGCTCCTATAAGTAAGATATTTTCTGTGGCGTTTAAGGTAATATCTCCTGCTTGATTGCTATTAATATCAGAATCAATAATTCCTGCATTTATTAAACTATACTCTACAATAATATTATTTCCTGTGAGGTTAATACTGCCATTATTCTCTGCAGCAACATCAATTACAGAAGTATTTACCAATTCAATATTTCCAAAAGAATTTATGAATCTATGATTAAATATCAAACTACTATTAGTCTTTTGAAAGGTAATTTTTCCTGGCTCTTGAATACTGGTGATTTCAATATTTCCGCCTTCGACAGTTAAGTTACCATCATCGAATAAAATATCTCCTCCTAGCAAACCGAGAGTTTTTCCTGTAGATATTTGTAAACCCGTTGGAGAGCCAGTTATATTGGTATCGCCATTGATATTTCCAGAAATCGAACGGTTAATAATATTACCTGGAGTTGTTCCAAATTGTAACCCTAAAGGTACGTTTATACTTAATACTGAAGATTGTGGAGAAATCGCACTAAATAAACCATTTTCGCTAAATTCAATCGTACTTGCAGTAGTAGCAACAAACGAACCCCGCACATCTAAACTCGCATTTTCGCCAAAAATAATTCCATTGGGATTAATCAGAAATAAATCCGCAGCACCGTCCACTCCTAGAGTTCCCAAAATATTAGAAACATTATTACCAGTAACGCGAGAGAAAATATTAGTTACAGCATGAGGATTGGCAAAATATACTCCTCTTCCCGCATCGACATTAAACTCTTGGAAACTGTGAAATAGATTTTGTCCTCGCAGCGCACCGCCTTCAATACTGTCGCTAGTAGCATCTCTAGAACTGACTATCGAGTTCTCGTTGCCTAAAGTATCATCTGGAATGACTTGAGCCAAGATGCGATCGCATTTTAAAATTAAGATCCCACTAACTGCAAGACTATTCAATAAAAGCGATAAGCCTGACGGCATAGCTTCGCAACGCCAAACTAGATTCCCAGAGTTTTTATTCATCATCGATTAGGGCTTTTCTTGAATTTTGAAAGCTATTTGTAGCCTGAGTCAAGGTTTTGTCAAAATTTGCAATGAATCGAGCTAAAAAAGATTTGCATAACCAAGATTATTAATAGATTGAACAATTATTCCAAAAAAACAAAAGATGAATTTTGTCAGAACAAAATCCACCTTCAAAAAGTCCGATTGGGTAGCCAATTAATTACAATAAGGATGACAAAAACTATCAGACCAACCACGATTTCTAGGGCTATTAGGATTGGTTTGTATTATTGCTCCGCCCAATCCTGTATTTGAAACTCTTAGACGACTTTTATATTCTGCACAAGCAGAGTTGTTACCATTCATGCAATCTTGATAAAGACCATTAAGATAAGATTGATATTCTCTACCTTCCGCTTCTATTTGTTCTAGTTCAGATTCGGCTTCATTTATCAATTCGTTGGTTTCATTTAATAATTGATTGACACTAGAACTTATAGTTTGTGCTTCAACGAATGAACTCATAGAAAAAGCTAACAGTGCTGCAACAAGTAAAGTAGATTTATTCATGATTTTTCCTTTAAAAGACTTTGATTTCCGCTTCACTTGCAGAATATTATTTTCAGCAGTTAGATATATTTCCTTTTTATGTATAGTTAAATGCTGTTTTCTGAAATGATATTGGCAGAAAACAGCAATGATCGCATTTACTAAATAAGCTTTTTTTGAATAGTTCTTACCAAAAATAATATCTGCGATGTTTGTGGCATAAAAGTGCAAATAAGTTGACGGAAAGCTACGATCTTTCAACTTTAGGAATCGATATTGTATGAAGTAACGAAGTAATTATCCTAACATCTAAAAAATTAATCATGACTAAATCGATTCTCAACAAAGCCCTAACAACTACAGCAATTATTACTGCGATCGCATTACCAACTGTAGCTAATGCGGGATGTTTTAGCGACTATTGTGCCAACAAAAAGGCAGGAGAATGGAATCGCGATATGACTCTAAAATATGGCGGTACTTATAGCGACGCTGCCAGAGCCTACAACAACTATCGTTATGGCTACGGTACGGGAAATAACTATAATTTTTACGATACTGTTGCTCCTGGTACGGTGAGAAGAACTAGCGGGGGAGTTCGACAAACTACTCCCGAAGAATGTGATCGAATTTTAGAGACAATCAACAGTGTGACTACTGGTGGTGCAAAAAGAATTGCTATGCAGGCTTACAATCAGACTTGTAATTAGCTATTGATTTCAATACATATTTCTTTTCTACAAATAGCCATGCACTTTTCTGCCATCTAAGAGGCAGGATTTGACCATTAAATTGACCTAAATGGTTAGTGATTTCTCAAAATACAAATTTCATAATACAAGAGAACAAACCAATACATCTTAATTATTCTCTATCGAGGAAATACCAATGGAAAACTTTAAACCGCTAGAAAATTCTGGATTTCAAAACCTTTTTGACAATAGCAATTTATCAACTAATAATGATTTTTTGGCAGAGTTAACAGGAGAATTAAACTCTACAGGCAACACTAATGCAGGCAATGCTAGCGAGCTCCCTTTTTCAACCGAAGAAATAGTAGCAACTCCAGTTTCAGAGCTACTGGAGGAATACGGTGTTTTCGATCTCAACGTTCATAACTATATAGGTACAAATAATTTAAGCAATTTAGCTGATACCGTTAATTCGTTTGAGGAATACATCACAGAAAATATATCTGGCGTAGTAGTTAACCCCGATGCGGCTAATTGGGAAACTAGCACCATAGCAGAAAACAGTACATTAACAGATGCAGTATCTATTGCAATTGATGATTTAGTTGAATTTAAAGATAGCCCCGAATTTTCTGACCATCTAGAAATCGCCTTTGGCGAAGATGTATTAGCCGATGAAGCCCAAGCAGCGATTGATAGTTTAATTAGTGGAGAAAGCAACGCTGATTTAGAAATAGTGAAAATCGATAACTTAGAAACTGATGCAGCATTTGCGCCTTCGACAAGTACTATTTATCTTTCTCAAGACTTTTTGACAGCAAATGAAGAGAACCCTG
>CAKZYI010000935.1 GCA_937884735.1 uncultured Pleurocapsa sp. | reverse complement strand
AAGTGAAATTAGGTATTTTGGCTCCTTTTCTTAGTCTTTTTTCTGCCAGGTTTGTATTGATTAAGTCAGCTGTAGCTTGTGCCATGACAGCTTTGATTTCTTCTGGCTGATTGGCTTTAAATTTTGCTTTATATGCATTTAATTCTTGAGTTAAATTCATGATCGACTCCTATTTTTGAATGAACGTTCCAATAAAGAGTAAAAAAAATTGAGCGTGTTGTTATTGGCATTTAATCTAGTACGGAAAGAATAATATCGACCACACTATCAAGTGTCTCGAGATCGCGATTGACTTTACCCATTACTCTCAACCCTTGCAAACTAGAAGTGAGGTATTTGGCGATCGCATCTAGATCGCTATCCCTTTTGATTTCTCCTTTTGCTTGAGCCTTAATAAGAGCCTGCTTAAAAGCACTAACTAACTGACAAAAATGATTATCAATTCTGTTTTTGGCTTCTATGTCATGGGGGCAAAGCTCTACAGCACTATTGGTCATCAAACAACCATAACAGTTCTCTTCTTGCACCATTCTTACTACCAAATTTCTAAATAATTCGATAATAGTTTGCTTGTCTGCTTCAGGACTAATTAAAGATGCAATAGTAGTTTTGACTACCGTTGATTCATAGTGGGCGATCGCAGCTAAAAACAAAGAACGTTTGTCACCAAAAGTGTCATAGAGACTACCTCGGTTAATACCCATAGTTGAGACTAAGGTTTGCATTGATGTTCCTTCATAACCATTTTGCAAAAAGGTATACATCGCCTTGGTTAGGACTTCTTCCTTATCAAACTCTTTTTTTCTTGCCATTGCCTCCTTTTTTCCTCTTAAAAATAAGATAACACAATTTTAGAATGGTTGTTCCAAAAACAAAACGAATTTAAAATCAAACTTTTAGAAATGCTTCGATTATCATGATGGTAGTCCAAGTTTCTAATACAATGCCCAACGATAGCTATTTGAAACCCAACGTTAGTTTAGTAGCCTTTTATGGTGATAAACCATCTCCATTACAGAGTTTAATTCAGCAATTACAAAGTTATTTGGCTAGCCAGGAAGCGATTCGAGATCGATTTATTCCTTATCAATTAGAGCAAGTACATGGAACAATTATTGGTTGCGAAGGGAGCAAAACTAAGTCGGAAATTACGAGCCAGTGGTTTTATGAATGCAGACAAGAAATTAGATCTATTGACTTAGAAGGTGTGGTGAATTATCTTCAGCACCAAGTTAATTTACCTTTGACTATTCGTTTTGGTGGATACGATCGCAACCAAGAATATAATTTTGTGAGTCGCGACGAACATCTTTACTTTCGTTCATTTCAACTCCAACCAGTAGAAAATCAACTAATACCAATATTAATTGGTTGGTCGTGGCAAAACAATAAAGTTAACCTTGCCATCGATAATTTACGACGTAGTTTTCAAAAATTTAATCTACTGCACAAATACCATGCTACTCCCGATGGGATAGATAATGATTTTTATTTACGCTTAGGTACCATCGACAGTAACTTATCTGCGATTGAGATAAAAGCGATCGCAACTAATGTTCGTAATCTTTTAGAAGCTCAACCAGCTTTACATATTTCAATTAATAAAAAAGATCTAGCTTTTGTTCAATATCAAGATTTATTTCTTATCCCTAGAAAAACCAAGGTAATACCAATATCCAAAATAACTGCCAAAGATCTCAATCAAATATATCCACCAACAATTAATATGCCCTAAAGGATATCCGTAGCCTTATTCTTTAAGACAATTAACAATTAATAACCAAACCTTGCTTCCCCCAAGATATCGACCGAGACTACGATAGACTAATTTCCATATAATCAATAGACATAATTAGAAACATACAACTTTTCTGCAATGGTAAATAATTCCAACTCTACTAGCTCTTACGCCATCGATTTTGGTACTAGCAATACGGCAATCGCTCGTTGGAATAGCGCAACAGAAAAGGCAGAATTAGTTAAGTTACCTAGTTTATCTCAACAGCTTACTTCTATACCGCCTCTAATTCCTAGTTTGGTATATGTAGAAGATGCTCAAAAATCCAAAATTATGGCTGGACAAACAGTACGAGATCGCGGTTTAGATCTGGCTGGAGATTCGCGTTTTTTTAGCAGTTTTAAGCGGGGAATTGGTACAGAAATTCAAGGTTTTTTACCTCAATTAGACGGAAAAAATCTATCTTTTGAGCAAATTGGAGAATGGTTTTTGCGGGAATTGATTACCAATCTTCAGGGTGAAACACAAGAAGAGCTAAAATCCCTAGTTTTGACTGTGCCTATAGATAGTTTTGAATCTTACCGCAACTGGTTAATGGGAGTATGCGAATCTTTAGCCGTAGAGCAAATTAGAATTTTGGATGAGCCTACCGCTGCTGCATTGGGTTATGGCGCAGCAGATCGAGAATTGGTGCTGGTGGTAGATTTTGGTGGAGGTACGATAGATTTATCCTTGGTGCAGTTATCTTCTGCTAGTCCCCAAACTAGTGGTTATATTCTCAAGTGGGGCAACAATTTGCTGGGAAAAAACTCCGCACAACAAAAAAATACGGCTCGTGTAATTGCCAAAGCAGGAGCTAACTTGGGAGGTGCAGATATTGATAATTGGTTGGTTGATTATTTTGCCCAAACCCAAGAATTACCCAAATCCAGTTTGACTAGTCGTTTGGCAGAGAGGTTAAAGATTAAACTGTCAGCAACAGAAGAAGCAAAAGAAGTCTATTTTAATGACGAGACTTTAGAAACTTATGAATTAAACTTAAGCAGAGAAAGATTAGACCTTATTTTGGAACAACAAGGGTTTTTTGCTCGCTTAGACGATCTGATGACTCAGGTTTTGCAGCAGGCAAAACGTAATGGTGTGGAAAATACTGATATTGATAGTATACTTTTGGTTGGTGGCTCAGTGAAAATACCTGCTGTCCAAAATTGGATTAAGAAATATTTTGATGAAGCTTTGGTAAAGAATCAACGACACTTTGAAGCGATCGTTACAGGAGCATTAGAAGTGTCTCAAACGACTGAAATTAAAGACTTTTTATACCATAGTTATGGTATTCGCTATTGGAATCGCAGAACTCAAAGTCACGATTGGCATTCGATTATTAAAACAGGACAGCCCTATCCAACAGACAAGCCTGTAGAGCTAGTTTTGGGGGCTTCTACCCTAAATCAAACTAGTTTGGAATTAATTATTGGTGAGTTAGCTTCGCAAGCTGCTAATACAGAAGTGTATTTCGATGGCGATCGTTTAGTCACTAGAACTGTAAATGCCGCTAAACAAGCAGTTCAAGCGTTAAATGACCGCGATGGAGCAAGGACAATTGCCAGCTTAGAGCCACCAGGAAATCCTGGTAGCGATCGCCTAAAACTCTTTTTTCAGATTGATGCTCAAAGATACTTACGTATTACTGTAGAAGATTTATTAACCCAAGAAACTTTACTGAATAATTACATTGTTGTGCAGCTAAATTAATGATCCATACTGTAATATGTACATAAGTAAATACCATGGCTCAATATTAAGAATATTTGGCATCAATATGGTATTTATCTCGCCATTTAGACAGTTAAAAGCAAACTAAAGGCAAATCTCAGTAAAAATACGCAGGAAAATCACAATCTTAAAGCAGATGTAAATGCTTACTGTTGTCCCTGTAGTCTTATCTGGTATTGAATTTTAGCTTTCAGAGAGTAACACTCTCTTGCTTACCTTTATTTTTAGTTATAACCACCTAAAAGCATAAATTGAAAATCTAAACGTATCAATATTACAACCCTAAAAAATAGCACCCAAAAACTATATATAAATACTATAAAAGCTATGAAAGCCAAGAGAATCAACATACTAAATATTCAGATTGACAATATAGGTATGAACGAAATGCTAGAAAGACTTAAAGTCGGTGGAGTAGTGTTTACACCTAATGTGGATCATTTGGTAAAGCTACAAAAAGATCGCGAATTTTACCGAGTTTATCAAGAAGCTGATTATCGAGTGTGTGATAGTCAATTGATTATGTACGCTTCTCGTTTTTTGGGACAGCCAATTGAAGAAAAAATTTCGGGTTCAGATTTATTTCCTGCTTTTTATCAACGCCATAGTAAAGATGAAAACGTCAAAATATTTTTGCTAGGTGGTTTAAAAGGAGTTGCCGAACAAGCACGCCGAAACATAAATGCTAAGGTTGGTCGTAATATGGTTGTGGATACCTATTCTCCTCCTTTTGGATTTGAAAACGATCCTCAAGAGTGTCGCAAAATTATCAATATTATCAATAGTTCTGGTGCCACTGTTTTAGCAGTCGGGGTAGGCGCGCCAAAACAGGAAAAATGGATTTGTCAGTATAGAGCTCGTCTTAATTCAGTCAAAACCTTTATGGCTATTGGTGCAACCATCGACTTTGAAGCAGGAAACTTAGAAAGATCTCCAGCCTGGATGAGTTCAGTTGGTTTAGAATGGCTTTATCGACTAATGAAAGAGCCAGGTAGGCTGTGGAAGAGATATTTGGTGGAAGATTTGGCATTCTTTGTTTTGATTTTGCGTCAGAAATTACATTTGAATAGCAAAAGAACCTTTACCAGAAAAGAAAACGTATTTGAATCTAGATAAGGTGGCATTTTGGTTATGGTGAGCAAGAATCAACTGCCTAGGATTAATCAAGATTAGCTACTTAGATTTTAGTTGTTGTATGGGTATAAATTCTCATAAAAAACCTTATGGTGCATGATTTATTTTCGTCATCCTATTTGTCCTAAAATATTCGTCAAAACTAACTCAGATAGCCCGCTAAACATAATAATTATTAGTTGTGGCAAATTTATAAAGTTAGTTTAAAGTTTTGATTTAGAAGTATGGACTTAGTTACGATTTTGTAGATTAATTATTTCAAATAAGACATACTATTTATATGCGAGGCTAAAAAAAGGAAGTAATAATGCTGGAAAGAATACTGTTAGCTGCAATCATTACATTTTGTATCTATTTGTTTTTAAATTTGGGCGGAAAGTCATCTAACACACCCACTTTAGATGCTCAGAGAAAAGTAATTCCAGGATTTCTTACTCAGGCTCCATTTTTTGTTTGGTAACCATTAATTATTAAGAGATTTGTTGGCATTAGACTTGGCGGCCTGACCAATTTCAATAAGACGAAAGAACAAAACATTAAATTTCACGATACACCTTCAGATAAGCTTCGCGTCACAAAACAAAGTCGGCAAGAGAAACAAATATGCGTATTTTTATATTTGTTTACTTCAAAGGAACAAAATCATAACCGTAAGGCGATCGCTTTCCTGGCTGTACTGTAACTAATTGTACGGGGGCATTGCGCTCGCCTGATAGCAAAAACCTGACTTTTCCTGAAGCACCTTCAAAAGAAAAGCTCGATTGAGATAAAGTTTGTTGGATACCTTTACGACTGGGATCTGCTTTTAAACCAGCAGTCAAAGCCTTGACAGCATCGTAAGCCATAGCTGTGCGCCAGTTGACATCTCCTCCCCAGAGACTGCCAGAAGTCTTGGGGAAATCGGGATTGGTATTGCCTAATATATGCCAAGGTACAGCCAATATCAAGCCTACTGCTTTGTCCGCACCAATTTGTAAGGTTTGGGGTTTATAAAAGCTATCACCAGCTAACATGGGTAATTGATTATTATTTAACTGCATAACTAAATATGCCTTGTCTACAGTCTTAGAATCATTTAGGAATACTAACACCCCCCTATCTTGCTTAGCCTTTGCTAATATGTCAGCAGGATTAAAACTACCTTGGGATATGTCGGCTTCTAAAGCAACTTCTCCTCCATTATTAGCAATGTCGATCGCCAAACTATCTTTGAGAGATCTGCTATAGGCACTTTGGGAATTGTAAATTACTACCGCTTGATTTTTATTAATTTTCTCCAAAGCATATTTAGATATGGCACTGCTAGTAAAGCGATCGCTTGGTACAGTACGAAAAATGTAGTTTCCCACACTAGATATTGCTACAGAAGTGCTGGTGGGGGAAACAGCGACTAAACCCCCATCTTGATAAATAGGTGCAGTTGCCAGAGTAACTCCACTGGAGAAATGTCCTACTACCCCCAAAATATCTTTATTTTCAACTAAATCTTGGGCAATCTGTTTTGCAGTGTCAGGATTGTTATTGTCATTGGCGATAAATACTTTTAAAGGAACACCATTTATTCCCCCCTGCTGATTAATTTCGTTTTGCGCTTGAGCCACACCCCTGAGAATTTCTTCGGCGGTAGTTATTTCTGTACCCGCAGGAATAGGCACAGCAATACTATAGGCATCATTGTTAGCAATACGGGCATTATTAAGGTAAATCAAAGCCTCTGGATCGTTGCGCC
>CAKZYI010000934.1 GCA_937884735.1 uncultured Pleurocapsa sp. | reverse complement strand
ATTGACTTTATGTATGGTGGAGAAGGTCAAGATAAACTTCATGGTGGAAATGATCGAGATTATCTTTTTGGAGAAGAAGGTAATGATACTATTTATGGAGATGATGGAAATGACAAACTCCGTGGTGGAGATAACAACGACATATTAATCGGAGGTGCAGGTAACGATACTCTTATTGGTGGTCTTCATCGAGACACCTTCTTGTACAATACTGAAACTTCATTTAATCTGAATGCCATAGGTCTTGATACTATCGAAGACTTTGAAAACGGTTTAGATAGAATCTATTTAGACAAGACTACTTTTACCGCCATTTCATCTCAGCAAGGAGACGGTTTTAGCAATAGTAATGAGTTTACTGTCGTCAATTTAGATAATCAAGTCGCAAATTCAAATGCTTTTATTGTCTTTAGCAAAGAGACGGGTAACTTATTCTATAACCAAAATGGATCTGGTTCGGGTTTGGGTAGTGGCGGACATTTTGCTACCTTGAGTGACACTGACAATCTAATAGCAGAAGATTTTAAAATTGCAAATTAGTTTACTACTTTAGATTTTTATTTGGATTCTGAGGCAAAAACACAAAACTCTAAGTTAGAAAATCGTAAGCGGTTGTTTTATTTTAGGTTAATTTGTCAAACACTTAGTAATCCTACGAGGTGAAGACTGAGGATTGTGATTATTAGAGCGAGTAAGCATAATATCTCCAGTGTGATTAACTGATACGCCACGGGCAGGATATATTTTTCCTTGAGCAGTCGCGATCGAAGAATAAGAGGCTCTATCTTTTGTTGTTAGACTATGTGCAGAATCTGCTTGGGAAAATTCACCTTGAAACAAAATATTATCTGAAGACAAAGTATCGGTAGGTGGTGCGGGTACGCCACCTCTACCTTGGAGGCTCAAACTACTCGTACCGCTGGCATTAGTAGCAGAACAAGCTTGTTGAACATTTTCCCCAGGATTAATTGCGCTGACTGGCAAGTCGCGAATTCCCGATTTAGCGGCAACATCAGGAGTATTAATAAAAATATTGCCATCAAAGCCAAATTCTGAACTAACATTCAAATCATTGCTGGCATTTCCTGCTTCTGATGTACCCTCTTGCAAACCAAAAATTTCTTGGGCTGTAATATCTATTCTGCCTCCTGCACCTTCTTTGGCATTGGCAATAATATCGTTGCCTTCTACTTCGGGGGTAAAGGCAATTACAAACTCAGCGTCAATGGTGACGTTGCCACCATTAGCGTTATTAAAAGCCTGGGCGGAAATTCTACTGTCTCCTCTGAGACTCAAAATGTTTTCTATTTGCAGATTAATATTGCTAGGTTCTTGTTCTGCTTGTCCTGCCTGGGTTTCAGCAATCAATCGGCTCTGATTCTCTAGTGCTAAATTACCCGCATCGATTGATAAATTACCTCCATTGCCTGTTCCCTCGCTATCTACGGTAATTTGTCCCCTATTTAAAATAGTTACAGTTTCAGGATTAGCAATTTGCACATCACCACCATTACCTGTAGAAATACTAGTTGTGTTGGCAAACAAACCAGTCTCAGTTTCTAATTGTCGCTCAACTTCCAATGGCGATCTAAATTCTTCTGGGGGAATCAAGGGGTTTGCCCCATCAATAGTGATTTGCTCGTCAATGTTGAGATTTATATCTCCTGCATCGCCAGCACCGTTGGTGAGGGTAACGATTCCGCCACCAGTAAGGATATCTAAATTAGCTGCATTGACTTCAATTGTGCCTCCAGCAGAAGCATTTTCTGTTAAAGCACTAACACCCGATCCTCCTTTAATAGTAAGGCGATCGCTATTTAAAGTCGCGTTGCCAACTTCACCTATAGCATTGCTAATGGAACTAGCAACAACTCCTGAAAAGGTGTCTAAAGTAGTTATGCGAGAACTGATATTAATATTTCCCGCAGCTCCAGCGTTGGGAACATCAAGGTTTTCTGCATCCCCAGTGGTACTAACAATCACACTACCCGTACTTAAAGATAATGTATCGGAAGTTAGGTTAATATCCCCTGCATCTCCTGTTCCTGCTGTTCCTTGAGTCAGAATCAAACCATAGGTATCTAGATTAATATTCTCAGAAGCATTGATGGTAATATTTCCGCCATTTCCCTCCCCAACAGAATTGGCTAGTAAAGAACTACGTTGAGGTTTTGTACCGTCTGTCAAAGATAGATTGGTAGTATTGATTAATATATTTCCAGCATCTCCTACAGCACCAGATTCGACTTGAGTTTGAATTGAACTATCGTTATCTAAAGATACGGTACTATCCGAGTCAATATTGATATTCCCTGCATTACCTGTTCCTGCTGTGCTGGCTAATATACGAGAGCTTTGACTGGGGTTGGAAACATTATTGCTCAAAACCAGAGATCCTGTATCGATGTCAATACTTCCTGCACTTCCTGCTGCACCCGATAAGACTCTCGTTTGAAAAGTACTGCCTTCTAGGAGGATATATTCTCTAGCTTGAATATTAATGCTACCAGCATTACCTTGACCAGAAAGGTTCGTGGAAAAATCAGACTGTTCTTTAAGATCTAAAGTGTTGGTAGTAATAATAATATCTCCTCCATCCCCCAAACCTCTAACGTCTGCTAGTAATTTAGAGTTATCGCTCAAAGAAATAGAACTAGAATTAATTTGAATATTACCCCCGTTGCCCGTTGCGCCTGGGGATATTTCACTTTTAATTTCTGCTGTTCCGCTTAAAGCAGTATTTTCAGTAATATTTAAATCAATACTTCCTGTATTTCCACTTCCCGTTGAAATAGTAGACAATCTGGAACTATCGGCAAGAGATAAGTTTTTAGCAGCGATTAAAATATCTCCTGCATTACCAGAACTAATTTGGCTTAAATTGTTCCTGAGAATACTTCCTGAGTTTAGGGTTAGGTTTTCTGTGGCATTAATAACGATATTACCTGCTTGGGTTTCTGGTGTAGAACTATCTGAATTAATTCCTGCACTAAGCGTACTGCTGTCGGACAAACTAAGATTGCGAGCATTTATTGTAATTTCTCCACCACCTGCACCATTAACGTTGATTTGGGAATTGTTGAAGCTAATGTCTGCCAAAGACAGATTACTAAAGTCTAGATTTAGGTTTTCATCAAGCAAAACTGTTCCTGCACTTGATACCGCACCAAGATTGACGTTGCTTCCCAAAGCATTGATTGTGGCGTTATTGAAGTTAATATTGCCACCAAATAAATTAAAATCTCCCCCTGTAGTGTTCAGATTGCTATTTTGTACAGAAACTTCTGTAGGTTCGTTGCGAAAATTTAGCCCAATCGGTGCATTAATTGTTAATACAGGCGCAGCAGTATCATTGGCACTGAACTCTACATCATCAGGAAACAATATGCTATCGGCACTACCACCATAAAACGCACCACCAAGATCTAATCTTGCCCCATCGCCAAAAATCACTCCCGCAGGATTGATTAAAAATAGATTGACGTTGTTGGCACGAATCAAGCCGTCAATATTTGAAATATTGCCCCCTGTGACGCGGGAAAAAATATTTTCAATGTCTGCTGCATTGTTAAAAAAAGCTTCATTACCATTGGGTACAGAAAAACGCTCAAAGCTATGGAATAGATTAGCTCCCGACTGATTGCCTCCATCGATTGTAGAAACATTGCCATTGTTGTCCACTGTGGTTGAAGTACTTCCATCAAGTGTAATTTGAGCGGTGGCGCGAGATGGTAACAAGAATAATATTCCTGCTGCAAGACAGAGTTTAAAAATATTCATCCTGATATTTTCTAATAAACGCTTATATTAAGTTGCTTTCCTATCTTAAAGCTTACACTCATCCTACAAGCCTAAGCAGTTTTTAGTAATAATTCAACTCATAAGAAACAAATTAAGTGGTTTTATATCTGCGACTCGACATTAACCGCAAACAAATGCTTTCAATATCTAATATTTCTTCTTGGGTTAATTCTTGTTGCCAACTATCGATTTCTCCGCGACGAAAAAAATTAGGTCGAGTATCAAAAAAAGGATTGTGTGTGGGAAAACTAGCTTTATTATTATCTAAATCGATCGCCGATGCTTGAGGAATTAGACGGGCTAGTTCATCTTGGTTATAGCTTAATTCTAAAAATGTGGTGATTTTTAATAAAGTAGAATTGCGATCGCTTTTTAAGTCTTCATAGGATATTTCCAAAAATCGATCTTGCAACAAATCCCTGGCGCGATCGCTTTTTTCAATTCCTCCACACCATTTTAGTGCCAAATCCCGATGGTTTTGATTTGCATTAACCCAACCCCATCTTTCTTTTTTGAGAGCCAAATGAGAGGCAACTACGGCTCTAGGATCGCGAATAAGATGGATAAAGTAAGCCTGGGGATACAAGCGATGGAGTAAGGGAACAAAATTAAGATTATCGGGAGTTTTTTCCAGAATAATCTCGGCATTGGGTTTTAAATCGAGAAATTTATTTAAAATGCGATCGCTAAAAACTTTTAAACTTGCATAAAATTCTGCTTCACTTAGAATTGCACTCAAACCATCAGGAGATGCTTCTTTTTGTTCGTTATTCCAAGATTTAACCAGATGTCGAAGATAATTATCTACTAAATGAGTTTCCCGCACCGTAGCAATCTCAGGTAAAAGCCCCAGCATCCCCTGTAGCCATGACGTACCCGAACGAGGTAAGGCAATAATAAAGACGTTCTTCATTAATTATTGAAATTGTTAATATTAATAACTACAGTCAAATTGTCTATGACATTTTTCAAAAATAGTAATTGAAGTAATAATCTAAAAACTTGCTACTCGCTACTTATGAACAATCAACCTTTCTATATTTAACAATCAATTCCCTTCGACAAAAACCTCGTCACACCAACTGCCATGTAAACCATATGGCACATGATGCTTTAAATGAAGCAAAGCAACTGGATCTCCTGCTAAATTTTCCCCGTTCAAAATTGCTAGAGTAGAACGGTGTTTTTTACCGTCATAAACTAAAGTCAGAACCCATCCTTCATCTTCTTGAGTGCTATTGGGTTTGGGAACAAAAATTGGTTCGCTAACAAAACCACTGGGGGCAAAAGAATGTAGCTGATGTTTTTTTGTTTCGAGGTCTAATTTTAGAATTCCCTGCAAGGGTGCATTACGTCCGCTATCTTCTGGTGCTGCACCAATATACAAATAGCGATAATCTCTACCGACTTTGCTAGGATTGTGGGTAGGAAACTCACAACAGCGACTTTCCAGCATTTCTCTTTGAACTTCATCGTTTTCAAGATTGAGGGTAAATCGCCATAGTTGTCCTGGATCTAAGCGATCGAAATCGACTTCTTTATAGTCTGAGTTGGGCTGTACTTGGGGTAAAGTTTGATAGGCAATTGAATCAATATAAATCTTATTACCTTTTTCAAAAGCATTGGCGTGGTGGAAAACAAAACCTGACTCGACGCTAAAGGTTTTAACTTCTGTATTGTTAGGATCGCGAGGAATCAAAATTACCGTAGTTGGCTTTTGTGGCTGAAACTCGACGCATTCTCCTGCACCCTTCATTCCTAATAAAAATGGAAAAGGATTGAAGTTAACAGGATTTTGGAAAAAGATAGCGTACTTGGGAGTAATTATAAAGTCGTGAATAAAGGAAAAACCAGGAACACTATGGGAATGACGACGTAACAATTTACCGTCAGGTGCAAACTCAAACAAAGTAATCTTACTAGAAAGTCCAGGATCGACTCGGAAATTCACCATACAGGGCGCACCATCGTCCATATCACAGTTGGGATCAATCCAAGGATGAGCAGCAAAGGCATCGCCAGGTTCTAAAACACCATCAAGGTAGTCTATACCCAAAGTCTCTAAAAAGCGATTGCGATAGTGCGCCTTACCATTCTGAAAAGAAAATGCACTAATCATGCCATCACCATCAAAAGGATGATGAATTGCCGTACCACCAATATCTAACAAACCAGGTCCATTACGGAATAGCGTACCAGACAATTCTGAAGGAATTTCGCCTTCTATTTCGGTAATTTCATAATCGTATTCATTGGGCTGGGAATCATAGCCCCGTTTCCATTCTTCAATACTATATGTTTGGTTACTGGCTGGCTGATTGATGGTGTTGGTCATTTTATATAGTTGGTTACTTGAAAACAAGGCTTCTTACATATTCAAGTTAGTCTGAATTTTACAAAATATCAAGATTTGTAAAGCTATAAAAAACTAAACAAGAAATAAACCAAAGGTGCGATCGCAATTGCTGGTAAAAATGAACTAACGCGAATTTTTACCAACTCTAGTAAGTTACAGCCAATTGCCATAATCATTAAGCCGCCAACTCCAGTTACAATCAGTAAATAAGGGCTAT
>CAKZYI010000933.1 GCA_937884735.1 uncultured Pleurocapsa sp. | reverse complement strand
CCCGTTTTCTATGTTTGGCTTAATAGCCCTGATCTGGCTGTTTTACGTGTGGCTAAAAGAGTGGCATCAGGCGGTCACAACATACCCCAGGATATAATTAGAAGACGGTATCAACGGAGCTTATACAATTTAACTGAATTATATTTACCTCTGGCTGACCGTTTTCAGATTTATGATAATTCCAAGTCTCAAAATAGCTTAGTTGCCTATCGTTTAGATTCATCTTCGCCAATTACTGTTATTAAACAAGATATCTGGAATCTGGTAGTCAATTAACATATAGGTATAATAATGAGTCAAATTAATTTTTCCCCCGAAAACATTAGCCAAATTTTTCAAGAGGCAGTAGACGAGGCGATAGAACAGCATCGCCTTAATGGTCAAGCGATCGTGGTTAGCGACGAGCAAGGACTAGCAATCGAAATTCAACCAGAAAATATTACTCCCCTGGCTCAAAAGCGCAAACAGACGATGTCTTCCCCGAAGCACAGCAAAGCCAACTAAGAAAACCAGCATGAGTAACTGACTACGTTTTAAATTGAATTAGTAAGACCAAAGCAATCGCTATATTACTAATTTATGTACGAGGCTAAAGTAAATATTTACCTATAAATGTAGTTGTTAGTATTATACTGAAAGTCAAAAGCAATTTTTAATCAAAAGAGTGACCTGTTTTAGACTTAACCTCAGCTTTGCTTCGCTACAGTCCAAAACAGGGTAAAGTTCGAGTTTGTAAAAAATATGCTATCGTTCCATTTATTGCTATTTCTGAGAAAAAAAAAGTTAAGTTGGTGTGCTTATATTGAGCTTCTGGCTAGCGCAAAAATACTGCAATAATTTATGAATCCGAACATTACAGTAACTCAAAAGCAATTATCAGAATTCTTATTAAATGTAGCCCTAGTCCGCCCCGTATTTATCTGGGGTGCGCCTGGAATTGGCAAATCTTCCTTGGTTGAAAACTTTGCTTTGGAATTAGACCTTACCTGTGTATCTTTATTAGGCAGTCAGCTTGCCCCAGAAGACCTTATCGGCGTGCCTCAAATCAAAGATGGCACTAGTTTCTTTTTGCCCTCCTAAAATGATTGCCAAAGAAGAACCCTATTGTTTATTTTTAGATGAGTTGAATGCCTGTTCCCATGAGGTACAAAAGGCGTTTTATAGCTTGATTAACGACAAAAGAATTGGCGAATATTATTTACCTGAAGGTTCAATTATTATCGGTGCAGGTAATCGCGCCCAAGATAATGCCATTGTCAAACCGATGTCGTCAGCATTAATAAATCGCATGGTTCACGTCCACCTGAAAGTATCCCATCGCGATTAGTTAGACTGGGCGCATAATAACAATATTCACCCCTGGGTACTCGAATATATCCAGACTCGACCAGACCATCTCTGGAGTCAGCCACCAAAAACCGAAGAACCATTTTCCACTCCCAGATCCTGGCATATGCTCAGTGACGCACTACACGAATATAAAACAGATATTAATTTCCAATGGACGGAGATTTTAGCCAATGGCTGTCTGACTCCCCATCACGCCACTCAGTTCAAGGGATTTATCAAGCAAATAAATAGTCAATACCAACTCAAAAGCATTATCAAAGGTGAAACTAGCTGGCCGAGCAAACCCGAAGACCGAGATGTTTTATATTTCTTAGCTCAATCTTTTCGGAGTCAATTGATTAAAGAGCTACCGTCAGAGAAAAAACAGCTTAGTAGTAGTCATCAAGAGTTAGCTCACCGCGCTAAAGCTTTGTTGAAGGATTTGGCAGCCTTAAGTTTAGAGATTGCTCAGATGGTGGTCGCCGAACAAGATAAAGGTTCTACTTTGCCCAGTTGGTTGATGGTAGAAATTGTCCGCGATTTACCCCGTTTAGTTCAGAAGAAAAAATAATTGATGGCAAGAAAGAAAAGCAAAAAATCCCAGCTAGACCCCGCGACTAAAAATTTTAATCAGGGTTGGTCAACATTAAATCGACATCCGATGTTTGCCCCTTTGCTCTATCATGCTAATTTAGTTCGTCGTCAGAATTCTTTGTGTCCAGAAAAAGCTTGGGCAGTGGTTACAAATAACGGAGATATTCATTGCCATCCTACTCGTAGAGGTGCGCCCGAAGAATGGACTTATGTTTTAGCTCACTGTCTATTGCATTTGGGGTTCGAGCATTTTCAAGTAAAGTCGCAACCTAAGATCTGGAATTTAGCTTGCGATCGCTATATTTATAAATTTCTAGCCGACCTCAAACTCGGAAAAACCCCTGAAGAATATTTAATAACTAGTAGTGCGATCTCTCGTGATGAAGAGAGTTGGTATCGCCAACTAAGCCAACAAGGAGAAAACCCCGATTATCATGGCGATCTGGTATTTGAAAAAGAAAGACCGCGTTATTGGCAGCGTAATTTTGGCTGGTCAGATTGTTTGAGTAAGGGTTTAACTAATGCAGTAACCAGTGCGGTTGATGTTGCAGGAGGCAAATCGGCTTATTTAGGGGATACTTCAAGTCTGAATACTACAGCTAGTAGAGCTAAAGCCTGGTTTATAAGCTCTTACCCCCTCTTGGGTGCATTAGCCAGCAATTTTAAAATTATTGAAGACCCTTTAATTTGCCAGCGTTTGGATATTTCTGTAGCAGCAGTAGATAATCAAAGTAAAGAGATATTTGTCACTCATGCTGCGGGATTGGATGAGTATCG
>CAKZYI010000932.1 GCA_937884735.1 uncultured Pleurocapsa sp. | reverse complement strand
TACCTGATCTATGTATTCGCTACGTACGCAAGCATCTTCTATTGGTTGAGGTTCGATGTTTTCGCCGTTAGTTAAAACAATAGTGTCTTTTGCTCTACCCGTTAATACTAAATCATTGTAGGGAGTTACCCAACCCAAATCTCCGCTATCAAACCAGCCTTCAGGGTCGATCGCCTTAGCCGTTGCTTCGGGGTTATTATAGTAGCCTTGCATTACCGAGTCACCTTTAATTAAAACCAGTCCTCTTTCTCCTTGGGGTAAAGGTTGACGGGTTTCAGGGTTGACGATTTTAATTTCTATTTTTGGCAAAGGTTTTCCCGCCGATCCTCTAACGTTATGGTAAGGAGTGCGGGCGTTGGTAATGGGAGAAGTTTCTGACAGTCCATAACCAACAAAAACATCTACTCCAACGGTTTGATAGAAGTCATCAAGATATTTGGCTAAAGATCCACCACCACTACATACTGCCTTAATATTGCCGATACCATTGCGAATTTTACGGTAGACCAACTTATCAGCTAAAGCATGGATGGGATAAAGAGATCCTGCTTTAAGATCGGCAAGCGATCGCTGTAAACTAGAGCTATTAAAATGTTCTAAGCTAGTATTATCGGCAATTCGTTTGGCTGTAATATATTTTTCTGACTGCTTGAGAAAGAATTTAACTAGTTTTTGTTGCGATTCAGACTGTCCGCCCAACAGCTTTTGTACTCCGTCATATAAAGACTCCCAAAGACGAGGTACACCCACCATATATACAGGCTGAAAGTCTTTTAAATCTTGTTTAAAATAGCGAATGGAAGTATATATTTGCGTACCACCTTGACCCAAAAAGAAGTATTCTGCGGCTCGCTCATAAGCGTGCCAACTAGGGAGAATAGATAGTAATACATCTCCAGCTTGGGGTTGAAAGACGGTTTTAACGTAATTTACCTGATGTAATAAATTTCCATGAGACAGCATTACCCCTTTTGGCTTTCCCGTTGTGCCAGAAGTGTAGAGTAATGTTGCCAGGGTATCTTTATTTTGTTCTACAGGCTGTAGGGAATTATTGCTACCCAACTCCATCAATTTTTGAAAGTTTACTGTTTTAATTGATGTCTCACCCGATGGTGTTTCATCGCTCAAAAGGATAATTAGTTTAATAGGCAAATTGCTTAACTTTGAGCTTAATTTAGCCAAAGCTTTGAGATTTTCAGCAATTAAGCTTGTACTGTCGCTATTTTCTAGGATATACAGCAATTCTTGCTGTTCTGCGCTCGAAGAACGCACCACGTCAACTCCACCAGCGGTCATAATTCCCTGATCCGCAATAAACCAACGGGGACTATTATCAGCAAATAACGCCACCTTATCCTGGGGTTGAATACCTAGTGCTTGTAACCCAGTGGCAAACTGCTGAATTTTAGTAAATAAATCTTGATAGCTGATTTCTACTTCTGGTTGGGAGTGGGGATCTTTTAGGGCAATCGTATTACCAAACTTTTCTGCTGCTATTTGCCAAATTGCGGGTAAAGATTCTAGATTGATGTAGTCAAAGGCTATTTCGCTTTGTGTTGTATTCATGATTGTTTATTATCTATTTTTTTATTTATTCTCGGAATAAACAAATGATAATCAGTAACGCTTCAATGTCTTGGCTTCAAGTGGACAATTTAATATTTGTATCTTGAGAACTAAAAACTTAAAAACGCTTATTATGATTTCATACCGATAAAATAAACTAGGAATATCTTTTATTCAAAAAATATCACGACTAATTTTTTCCTATCATGTCAAAATTAATCGTACATTTGCCCGAAACTCAAGTTCTCTTTAATCGATCGCGCCTATCAAGTTTGACTGGCAATAGCAACTAAAACACTGACTAAAATCAATAATGCGATCGCAATTAAACCTCGATTCCGATACAGCCAGTTTTTGATTCCCACCCATCCTTGGGTACTTCTGGGCAAAGTAGATTCAGAAACCAGAGGTATATCCGCATCATGAAATAAAGTACAGCTTTTGGCATGGGGACGTTTGGGAAAATTGCAGCTATCGTCGCGGTCGTAAGTACAGCGATCGCATAAACTAGTATTATCTTCCGATTGATATAGGGGCATCCCAGGATGACCAAAAGCTTTCAAAGTATTATTGCATTTGGGGCATTTTACCGCCTGAGAATCTACAGATTGTTTGCATCTTGGGCAAATTAACATTGACTATTAATTTTTAATTTTTGAGTAACTGTTTACTGATTACTAGGAAATTTACGAATTTGAAACTCTTTGCTTTCGATCATTTTGTATTCAATCTCCATTTTTCCCATAACCGTCGAAAATTCTTTTTCAATTGCCATCAAATCTTTCACGGGAATAGATTTCCACTGTTCGCGAGTTTGCCAGCGAATCGTGAAAATAACTCTATTAGGGGCATTAGGCTCAATCCATACTTCTTTGCCCAAAAAACCTGGGTAGGTAGCAAGGTTAGCAGTCCATATTGCCTCATCTTTCTGGATAAACTGTTCTCTGGACTCAGAATCTACAGTAAACTTAAGCCATTCAATAACCATGTAATTTTAAAAAGAAATTAATACTATCTATGGTTCGTTATTCTACGATCTAATAACATGGTAAATAAATTTGAGGAAATAAAAAAATGGATAATAATGATTGGCTAAGACAACTACTAATGGTAGGAGTTGGTACTACCTCGTTAGTTGCTGAAAAAATCAAGGAAGTAAGTGACGAATGGGTTAAAGATGGCAAAATCAATCCAGACCAAGCCAAATCTTTTGTGGACGACCTTATGTCACAGTTGAATACAGAATCAGACGGTGTTCAAAAGCAAGTAGAAAGACAAATGAGAAACATGCTTCAAGATCTAGGGGTACCTCGTCAAGCTGAGATGGACGAGCTTCGAGGTAGAATAGACCGCTTAGAACGCCAGATTAGGGATTTGGAAAATAAAAGTTGGCGTTAAATATTTATAAGATCTAGTGGCGATCAACAACAGACACAATCGCTACCATAAGATAATATTGGAATGGTAAACCTAAAATAGTAACCAATAAGTCAAATTAAGAAAATATTTAATAAGCAATCGTAACCAAATATCTACTGACCAAAAAATTTGGCAGATTTTTGACAGAAAAGTAATAAGAATACAGCTTTTTTGCTTCTCAAACCTTCGATATCAAACCATTGCAATTTTTAATTTTTTTCTCCGAGGTTTGGTCAAACACTACCAACAAATTGACAATTGATAATTAATCGCTGAATATTAATCATTCATGTCAACCGTAAAAATCTGTTTTTTTGGATTTTAGACCATTAATTCTCCTTAAAAGAACGAATCTGTGATTACATTAACTTTATTACATCCTCTTCAACCAGTAGCTATTCAAAGCTGGACTTTTCATGATGAACCGAGCATCAAAATTGGTCGGGCGACTAATAATGAAGTTGTACTTTATAGTGCAGTCGTGTCTCGCCATCACGTTGAAATCAAAAAATCAACTGGAAATGAGTGGGAAGTAGTAAATATTGGCTCTAATGGTACTTATATTGATGGCAAGCGTATCGAACAGACTAAAGCAGTTGATGGAATGATTTTCAGATTGGCTAGCTCAGGCCCCAAAATTTTAATTAAGATTGAAGCAGAGTCAGACCGAGAAAGCCCTGGCTCTGCGGGAGAACAATCACGAACCAGAAGACAGCCAAAAGGTTCAAAAGATACTCTTATTAGTTAGGGATCAAATCAAAAATCAAGGTGTATCCGCAACTATTTCCATTAT
>CAKZYI010000931.1 GCA_937884735.1 uncultured Pleurocapsa sp. | reverse complement strand
GTAGATTAACAAAATTAGAAGGAAAAGATAAGCCAGATGGTGTAGTTCCTGCCGCAGCAACTGAAGGTTGGCAAGAAACAGGCGGTGTACCCCTTCCTGCACAAATGTTCCGCTTGGGTTCAGAAGTTGCCGCCGAAGCTGCTGATGAAAAAGGTATTGGCTTTACCTATAACCTAATTTCTACCTGGAACATTAATGATAGTCACGCCCCCAAGTCTGACTTTGAAAAAAGGGCGATGGAAGCTGTAAATGAAACTGGCGAACCTTTCAAAGAGTATCAAGAGATTGGCGGTCAAAAATACTTCTCCGCTCTTTTTCCTGATAAAGCAGTAGCTGAATCTTGTGCGAGCTGCCACAATACCCACCCAGTTCACCAAGAACGTTATCCTGACAAAACATTTAAGTTGAATGACGTAATGGGCGGCATTATTATTAACCTTCCTATTGAGGAAAGTTAGTTATCCAAACGTTGATGTAAGGTGGGTTATCTAGATAGCTTGAACGAATGATAGTAATTAAATTTCGCTCGGTTATGACCCATCTTTTCTTTTATTTGAACACTGGATTAGAACCGATAAACACAAATATACATCAATATTTTGCTTGCCAACTACTTCTAGATTTTTAGATTTTAATGATAAATGAAACCGAAGTTTTCCACTTTAATTATTCTTACTTTAATATCCGCAATAATTCTTTTGCCGTTTGCACTTAGTCCTATTTACATTCCTGTTTTTAGGGAGAAAGCTTTCGATCTTCTATATTTTTTACAGGACAATCTTTATAAACAAATAACGGGCTATATTTCCTTGGTTTTCGTAATTGTGGAAATGGTTCTAATTATCCGAAAAAGAGGTAGAAGCTGGAAGATAAAAATGTCTGTTCCAGGTTCGATGCAGCTATGGCGAAAGATTCATATATTTTTGGGAGTAGGTTTACTGGCGATCGTTTTGATCCATACTATTGGTGTAGCTGGAATCAATTTTAATGCAATCTTTTTGTGGGTATTCTTTGGTGTGAGTCTTTCTGCTCTGGTGGGGGTAGTGGCAGAAACAGGAGTCGTAGAGTCTTCCAAAAAGCGATTTTTTCCCATGATAAAAAATGTTGCTCCTGACGGTAAGGTTGTTCCTGGTGTTTCCAAAGGCAATATGATTCGCAGTATGCGAGCTTTGTGGTTAAATACCCATATCATTTTGGTTGGTCTTTTTTTCGTAATGCTAGTTTTTCATATATTCATGGCTTATTATTACGCCTAAAGTTGCTGGTAACAAAATTATTATTAATAGTAGAAACTTTTGCCGATTATTTGGGAACCAAATGGGATTTTGAGACTCAAAAAGCTTGGCTAGATGCATATAGTTTGATTACACTAATAATGCTAGAAGGAGCAAAAGAACCAGAAGCATATTTGGGTGGAGAATTAACTTTTTATGAATGGCTAGATTTGTATGGAGAATCAACCCCAGAAACACAAGAAATGATCTCAAATACTACTCATTTTAAATATCGCAACTATAAAGAAAACAGCTAGTTTTTATCTAATAAATAATATTGATAGTTAAATATGAAACGTAGAGAATTTATTAATTGGGCAGGATTGGGTTTGATTGCTAGCTATCTTCCTGTTGCTTTAGTAGCTTGTGCCGAGAATAATTCAGCTACAGAAGATAATTCTGATTCTGAATTGTTGTTGGTAGGAACTATTTCGCAGTTGGAAGAAACTGGGTTTTTGCTAAATGAAGAATCGAAAATAATGGTTGTCAAAAATAGCGATGGTGAGTTTATGGCAGTCAACCCAACCTGTACCCATCAAGGCTGTATTGTAGAGTGGAAACCCAATGATGCTAATTTTGTATGTCCTTGCCACGATGCCAAATTTGCAGTCGATGGCACAGTATTAGCCGAACCAGCAAAATTGCCTTTAGCTACCTATAAAGTAAAAGAAGAGAATGACGAACTGAAAGTGAAAATAACTTAATATTTGATTAAATGACATTATTTACACCAGAAGTAGTTACTGAAAAAGTGAAATCAGGATATGAGTTTAGGCAAGCGGAACTAAGTCGATTAAAGTTGGAATCTACCAATATTGATGAGGCTGTATTTATTGAATGTTATATGCGAGGGGCTATATTTACTGATGTTTCCTGCCTAAAGTCTCAGTTTAAAAATACAAATGCTTCGTTTGCCAAATTTAAAAATACTAATTTTTCCTTGGCAAATTTGGAAAGAATAGAACTTAATAGTGCGTCTTTAGACAATGTTATTTTGAATAATGCTAATGGCTATAAAGCTAGATTGTTTGGCGCAAAATTAAATGATGTAAAAGCAGATAGAATTAATTTCTCTTTTGCTGATTTTAGAGAGACATCGGGCAAAAATATTGGTTTTAATAGTGCTAATTTAAATAAAACATTTTTAAGCAAAACAAATTTTACTGACGTTAGTTTTGAAAGGGCTACTGTTACCAATGCTGGATTACAAAATTCCACTATTGTTAATTCTCGCTGGCACAAAGCAAATCTGCAAAATACTAATTTAAATAAATCTAAGATCACTAATGCTTATTTCAACGACGCTAGCTTAGTTAACTCTAAATTTAATGAAGCAGAATTAGAACGAATAAGCTTTTTGGAAGCAGAGCTACTAGAAACCAGCTTTTATGGGGCTTATATAAACAATGTTGATTTTAGCAATAGCATCCTAATATCTTCCAATTTAGAAGGAGCAAAACTATCAAATATAAATTTAACTAATGCTAATCTTCAAGATGCTAATTGTGAGAATACCAGTTGGGAAAATGTAATTTTAACTGACTGTAATGTCAGCGGTGCAATATTTTCTAATGCTCAAGGTTTAACCGATAAACAAAAACAACTACTCAAGAATAATGGTGCTTTAAATGTTACTTGATTCTCGTCCAAATACTATAGAAAAATCTCAAGATAATAGCCTCCAAGCTACTTCTATCAATATCAAAATTGCCAAATTTATTATTGGAGTGATTTTGGCGATCGCAATTGTGATAGTTCCTCTTAGTCAATTTTCAACTTCAGCCTTAGAACCTTTACAAAATATAGCCGTTCAATTGGATGGACGAAAAAAACCATTAGATACTGTCGCTAGAGAAACAGTCGCTCAAATACATGGTAAAACTAGGTATACAACCTCTAATGGAATAAAGCTAGATTATTTAGATATTTATCTCTCCTTGTGGTTTAATGACCGCGATTGGAATCAAGAAAAGTTTATTTTATTTACCTATCGACCTCTAAAACAGCAGTTGGAACTAGATCCAGACCGCAAGTACTTTTCTTTTGCTGAATTGATGCAGTCAGATTTAGGTTCGGTTATTTTGGCAGCTAGAGAGAAACAGGCGAACGATATAGATCTTAGTCGAGACGATCGCGAAGCCTTTACTATTGAAGATAGAGTGGCTTAGATTATTGCTACCGTGGGTATTTCTCAACTACCTCTAGTTCCTCATCCTACTTATTGTAATGGATCTTTGGTAAGTCTTGATATTGCAGAAGAATACTATACTGCCAAACAAATTGCCTCAGCCGAACAAGATTATCAACAACTAAAACAAACCTATCGCGATAATCCTGAAGATAGGGTCGCTGTAGGCACAATTGCTAGCAAATTACAGCAGGAACTAGCTGCTCTTAGTCCAGAGGTTTATCCCCAGTCTGGGACTATGGAAAGAGAAGTCAGCTTCTATGGTTTACATCCTTTTGCTAAGGCGTGGATGCTTTATGGTGTAGCTTTTATCGCCATGTTGATAGTCACTCTGTTTAAATCTTTAGATTTTTATTGGAGTGCATTGGGCATTTTTAGCACTGGTTTACTGATACATGGCTATGGCTTTTTAGAGAGGATGCAAATTGCTGTCAGACCTCCTGTAACCAATATGTACGAATCAGTAATCTGGGTTGGTTTTGGCATTAGTGCGATCGCCTTATTATTTGAATTGATCTATCGTGCTAAATACTATCTCCTAGCGGCGGCACCATTGTCAGTAGTTTGTCTAGTGATGGCAGATAGCTTACCCGCAATTCTCGACTCTACGATCAAACCCCTTGTACCCGTACTAAGAGACAATTTTTGGTTGAGCATTCACGTCCCCACCATTACCCTAAGCTATGCCTGTTTCGCTTTAGCTTTCGGCTTGGGTCATATTATCGTGGCAAATTACCT
>CAKZYI010000930.1 GCA_937884735.1 uncultured Pleurocapsa sp. | reverse complement strand
CATTGGGATGTTATTGGACCCCAGTTTCGCACTCTACACACCCTTTGGGAAGAACAGTATGACGCGATTACTTTAAACATTGATGCAACCGCAGAAAGAGTTCGTCAGCTAGGCGGCTATCCTTTGGGAACAGCATCAGGGTTTATCGAATATGGTTCTTTGAAAGAGCATCCTAATGACCTACCCTCCGCAGATGAAATGGTAGAGCGTTTAGTACAGGATCACGAGCAGATTATTCGCAATTTCAGAGAAGACGTTGATAAATGTGGCGAACAGTTCCACGATGAAGGTACAGCGGACTTTTTGCCAGGATTGATGGAACAGCACGAAGAAATGGCTTGGATGCTACGTTCTTTCCTAGAAGGACAAAGCCTCACTTCTAATGGGAATCGCCCTGGTTCAGAAACAAAACCTCCAGTCAATGCTTAGTAATCAACAAACTAGTCGCGATAAAAATTGAGGCTAGTTTGAGAACTTTGTAGACGATTTTAATAAGAGGAGCATTTAACGAGATGACAGAAGAACAAAAAGCAGAAGAATATAGAGCAGAACGCACAATAACCGCAGTACTTAAGGAAGAGCAGCAAGTAGATAATGTTGTCCGCCGTCTTATAGATCGCGGTGTCCCTTCAGATCACATTTCCTTAATGGGTCAAAACTTTGAATCCAAAACTCGCATTACAGGCTTTATTTCCAAAAAAGATGTTATTTTGGGTGGCTTGCGTACTGGTGCAGTATTTGGCTCTTTGTTTGGCTCTCTTCTTAGTCTTTTGACTGGTATGGGAGTGTTGTTTATTCCCTTCCTTGGTTCGGTAGTTGCCGCAGGCCCTATAACTTCGGTACTATTAGGAGCAGCTAGTGGTGCGATCGCAGGTAGTGCAGGTGCAGGTTTAGCTTCAGCATTGGCTACTCTAGGAATGCCCAAAGAGAAAGCAGCAATTTATGAAACCCGTGTCAAAGCAGGGGAATTCTTATTAATGGCAGAAGTTCCCGCCAGCAAATCTGGCGAGTATCAATTATTGATTGAAAGTGCTGGTGGCGAAGAAATCCACATCAATGAATCTACATTACCTCGCGCTTGTGCTGGAGAATGTGGAGGGGTAGAAGATCTGTCTCCTGAAGTTCGTTCTCATCAATCTGAAACAGCACAAAAAGACTTTGTTGCCAGCTATAATCGGGTTTTAGCAGAAACTAACGATGAAACCAAAGCCGAACATCAAGCTTGGGCAGAAATTAAAGACAAGTACGATGAAGATGATAATGGTGTTTGGTCAAAAGAAAAAATTAATGCTTAACCTTTTTACCTAGACAAGGCGGTTTAATAACATTGTAGTTCTGAGTTTTACGACTTGGGACTATTTGCTGTTTTAGTTTATTCAACAATCGCCATAAGTAGCTAAAGTATTTCCATTTTCATCAACGATCAAAATGCGATCGCCTTCATCAAATTCGGGAAATTCCATTTGCTCTATTTGTCTGATCAAAACATTTCCTGGAATACTATGACGGCGTTGTTTATTGCGTTCAAAATAAACTTCTTCAGAGCAATGAAATATAGCTAAAGTAACTAATGCGCCATAGTCGCGACTAATATTAATTACCTGCTGTCGAAAATCTCTTCTAATATTAGTGGCATCCCAAACAATTTTGCTATGACTGCGAAGTAAAACTTTTAGCTGTTCTTTTGCTAGTTGAACAATTTTACTATTTTGAGACTGATCGCTACGGGACTTTGCTGCTTGCTGCCGCAAATTATCTAAAGAAACTACCTGATAATCTGGCAAATTTTCAGCAATCCAAGTGCTTTTTCCCGACCCGCTAATGCCGCAGGTAACAAATACCTGGGGAAAAGAATCGCGGTAAGAGTAAGAGCGTGCAATTTCCGATTCTGGAGTAAAAATATCTCCTGCTTCCCAACGAGAGATCGCTCTACTAAATACCAAGGATTTGGTATCCTGATTCCAGTTCACTAATTCCCGATTAAAAAACTCTTTCCAAGCCTGATATTCCCTACCAAAACGCGACCAGGCTTTATATTCTTGGGCAAATAAACCATACATTTCAATATAATCTAACTGCTGCTGTTTATCCCTACATTCTCGCCCGCGTATATCTGCCAATTCCAGCCAATAAAGCAATTCTGGATCGGCTAAACGAGCAATCCTTTTATATTTTCCTGAAGCTTCATTTCGAGTAACTAGCTGTTTGGGATCGTGATGATAACCAACTAAACCTAAAGTACTTTCCACTACCTTATAAGGCAGACCTAATCCCATTAGCTTTGGTGCTAAGTAAGATCTTCCTTTACTGGCGTGTCTTGGTGCAACAGTTCGAATTACGCCCTTTATTTCTTGTTCTTTCGTAGTAATTGGTTTGGTGATGTCGTGTAGCAATGCACCCAAAATTAGACTGAGACGACTTTCTGGAGATAAATGATTAGCTTCTGCTGCCAGAATTTTATATGTTTCATGCAACACCATCCCAACATGAATGTGAACGTTGCCTTCTGCATGCCATTCTTTGTCTTGGGGTGTGGATTTATACTCTTTTAATAGGGGAATGCGATCGCCTAATTCCCCTATAAATCGATCTATATCAGGTGTTGCACCTTGTAAAACTGTTTCTAAAAATTCCACTTTTATCACCTGCGGTCTCTTACTTATAAACTGATGTTACGCACAAATAACATCTACTAGCCATCAAGTCTAGATGAACTCCCATAACCTCAATCCAAACCTTCGCGCCGCAGGGGAGAGGTTTATCTGGATTATATACAACTCTACAAGGAGCAGAAATTTCTAACTGATGCACGTAGCTTTTTTGCGCTCCTTTTATAGCAATTACAGGCTTTCTTTTTTCAGGACTTTCCTTCATATTTTGCTTAATCAGATTGCTATTAATATGAACAATTAACTTCTGTGGCTTTTTGCTTGTCTTCCAAGTCCCTGCTTGCCCTCGTTTAGCTTTTTTTATTATTGGCATTCCATTGTGTAAGGGAATCAGCCAGTAACGACCAGATTTATAAGCCCCCACTACTCTTCCTTCGATCAGCAATTTTCTTAGTCTACGAGAAGATATCTTGGTGCGCGTTCCGCACGAGCAAAGCTCGAAGTCGCGCCTAGCGACGCTCTGAGCCGATAGGCTCTGCCGCCTGACGGCGAACAGGGCTTCGCCCAAACGTCTGCAAAGCAGACTTGAGACGCTTTGCGTCTGTGGGTCGCACCAAAAAAGAGATGCGGCTTGAGTAGTGTGTATGTACATGAAGTTATTCAAGTATTCCGAATAGGCTATATCTATATCTATAGCCCAGATGCAAATTCTAATCAAAGATTTTTCAACAATTGACAATGAACAATGGACAATGGACAATTACCTCTCCTTAAAAGAAGCCCTAAAGAATACTTA
>CAKZYI010000929.1 GCA_937884735.1 uncultured Pleurocapsa sp. | reverse complement strand
CTGATATACACTGCGAGGATCGAGAGCATCCCGTAAGCCATCTCCTAATAAGTTGAACGCTAAAACAGTCAGAATAATTAACAAGGCAGGGGGAATAATTAACCAAGGCTGTAGTACTAGAATTGAAGCATTAGTCGCAGAAGATAATAGATTTCCCCAACTAGCATCTTTTGATTGAATACCCAACCCAATTAGGCTTAATACTGATTCAGCAATAATAAAACCTGGGACTGCCAAAGTAGCGGAAATAACTATATAAGTAGCAGTCTGGGGGAGTATATGACGGACAATAATATAAAAAGGATTTGCTCCCATTGCATTAGCTGCTTGAACAAATTCTTGTTCTTTGAGAGATAGTACTTGTCCTCTGATTACTCTTGCCAAACCCGACCAACTAATAAAAGATGTAATTAAGACAATCAGAAGGAAAGTTTGCGCGCTACTTAAGCCAGGAGGAAGCACCGAAGCTAGGGCAATTAAAAGATATATACCAGGAATAGTCATCAAGACTTCTACGATCCGCATCAACACCCCATCTATCCAGCCCCCAAAGTAGCCAGATATACCTCCTACGATCATACCCAAAGGAAAAGAAATACTAATTCCTGCTAGCCCAATAAATAGACTAATTCTACCGCCGAATAATAGACGACTAAATAAGTCTCTGCCCTGTTCGTCTGTACCTAAGATATTGATTCTTCCTGCTCCCGATGCACCAAATAAATGACGTTTGAGAGGAATCCCAGGAAAAATAGTGGCGGATTCAAACTTGGGAGGCAGGGGTAAAGAGATTTCAAATAAGTTGTAAGGGTTTCCTTTAACGAATAATCCTAAAGGGGCAGGATTTTGCTTGTCTATAATTAAAAGGCGATCGCCTGTATTAATATCTGTTATGCCTTGAGTAGTGGGATAAACGAAAGGAGCGGTTAATTGTCCTGCCGAATTTTGCCAATGGATTGCAGTGGGTGGCAACAAAGAGCCATCTTCTTGAGAAGCGTAAGGAGAATAGGGAGCGATAAAATCGGCAAAAATAGCGCAAAGGTAAAAGAGAATTAGGATTGATGCTCCCAAACGCGCTAAGGAGTTTTTTCTGAGTTTTTGCCACCAATTCATATAATCTCTCCTTATTATCTACTTTTTAAACAGAACTTACTTTGGCTTTATATAGTAATTTATCTTCTTGTTTATAGCCGACATAGCGAACTTCTACCACTTCTCCTATTTCGGCTGTGCCTTTAATTAATTGATGATACTGTGGATCGTAAGTTACCTTTTCTCCTACTGTCGCAACAGTTGTTACATTCCATTGTTTTAGTAGTTGTTCTACTGGTTCGACCAAACTGAGCAATCTGGCTGCGGGTAAGCTAGGGTTTTTATTAACTGCCATTGCAGCAGTAGGCCACTGTAGTAGCCAAGATTCGATTGTTTCCAAGCTAGATCTTTGAAATTCTGCTTCTAAAATTTCTTGCTGCTGGAGCATTTCTTGCTGTAGCTTATGATATTCTTGTTTGCAGGCTGCTAAAGCATCGTCATTGTTAGATATGTTTTGAGATACCTGTGGTTCAGTTTTTTCAGCATATTGATATTGCTCGCTAAACGTATCGATCAAGCTATCTACGGATATACTCAAAGCTTTGGCAATTTTTACGATCGCGCCTACTGATACATTTAAAATTAGACCCCGTTGTATTCTAATGATGGGTAGCCTGGCAACTCCAGCTTTTTTACTTAATTCATAAATATTAGCTATGTTTACCTGTCGCATCAAATCTTCTAGCAATTGTTTGTTAGTTTCATAGGAATATTGATTCATTGCCTTTGCACTTAAATAGGGTTTAATCGAAAAGCGATCGCAAGATATGTATATGTACTGCAGTACATATGGGCATAGCCTTTTGCTTGGGGAAGAGAACTTGAGGTTATGGTTTTTGGATATTTAACAGCTTACATCAAGAACAAACAAGTAAAATCCATAAATAAAAATATATCAACATAAAATTTATTATCAACTAGCTACATAATTAAATTCCAAGTAATAATATTGATATTAGGATCGAATAAATGAGCTACTAATTAAGATTTATTCGATTAAAATTAAAGCAAATAATTATTATGAAAGCCAGCCAACTATTGAAGTTTTATGAGCAAGGTTATAGGGACTTCACAGGAGTAGATCTTGGAGGGGAAGATCTATCTGGAGTGATGCTAATTGCCGTAAACTTCACAGGTGCTAATTTAATGGGGGTCAACTTTAGCAGAGCCTTCTTAACTAAGTCTAATTTTCGCGAGGCATCCTTAAACTGGGCAAATCTCAGCTATGCTAAAATGAGCGAAACTAATTTAAAAAATGCTGATTTGACTAAAGCTGATTTAAAGGGAGCTTTTATGGTTAAATCTCAATTAATCAAAGCAAAACTCAGCGGTGCTAATCTTTCTTTTACTAATCTTCGATCTTCCAATTTATTAGCAGCAAATATATGTGGAGCTAAACTACAAAAAGTCAACTTAAGACAAGCTAATCTTAATAAAGTTAATTTAAATTGGGCTAATTTATATGAAGGCAGGTTAACAGGGGCGCAACTACAAAACGTTTCTTTAACTGAAGTGAATCTGAGCCAAACATTTTTGATTGATGTAGACTTAAGCGGTGCTGACTTAACAGGAATTAACTTGAGTAGGGCAAAATTGTCTAAATCTAATTTAAGTCATGCAAATCTCAGTGGGGCAAATCTTACAGAAGCTCGACTCAAAGAAGTGGATTTTAGTAGTGCCAATCTCAGTAACGCCAATTTGACAGATGCTTGGCTTAAAAAAAGTAATTTGAATAATGCTAATTTGACCAATACTAATTTAAGTCATGCCAATTTATCCCATGCCTCTTTTAGAGAAGCTAATCTAAATGGTGCTAATCTGACTCATGCAGAATTGAATGGTGCTGATTTTGATCGGGCAATTTTACAAGATACTATCTTAGATTATTCCCACACCGCAGAAAACAAAGCACAAGCAAATTACTCTAATTATCCTCTTCAACTAAGTTTTGGACAGTAAAGGGGACTTGGGGACTTGGGGATTGGTCATTTGTGACAAGTTAAGCTAATTTGTTGATAATCAACGCTAAATATAGATTGCAGTAAAGTCTTAGAGAGATCGCCAAAACAAAGAGTAAAAGAAAAGATCGCAGTTACCTTTATTACTTAACGCTTCCTTCGGGATAAGAAAATGAAATTGTTAAGATAGCTCTAAGCTCTAAGCTTTAAGCCTTTGAGTTATTTTCTATTCAGGATCGTTAAAAAGTATTCAGGAAAACAAATAATTTTGAAGGTGAGGGAGGGCGAGGAAACCTCGCCATCTCCAATCACCTTGTTGAAAGCACTGATATATAGCTTCCCACTTGACCCGAACTCACGTTACTTATTACTTATTACTCATTACTAGTTGACCAAAGATACAAAGCGCGATTCTTATCACGAATAAATATTGAGTTATTTAGGAATATAAGGTAAATTAGTCTGCTGAGTAATTTGCCTAACACAGTTTAGTACTAGAGAAAAGTAGTTTTTTATGGCGTTAGTTTTGTTGGCTAAAGCACGAATTGCTATACCATTTTCTGTTGGCAAAATAGTCATAGCAGTTTCTATATTATGAAAATTAGCTGATAATTGAGATTCAATTTGTGCGATTAATAAATTGAGATCTACATTTGGTAAAATTGCGATCGCATTCCCCATAATAGGCATTGATGTAAATAATTTATTGTCTTTGAAAGGATTATCTTTGCCCAATAAATTAATCGCATCTATACATAGTATTTTTTCAGTAGTATCTACAATTTTTAGACGATTAAAATAGTAATTGAAGTCATAATATACGTCTCTAGCCAATCTTCCTGGTAAGATTATTTCGGGTAAAAATAATCTTGCGTGGGGATAAAGTTTAATATTGGTATGCTGCTCTAAAGCTGAATCTTGATAAAGAATAGTAGGTTCGGGAATAAATTCTAAGCTGGCATAGTTTTCGATTACTATTTGATTGTTGACCCTCGCTTTAGCATTGGCTTCTGGCATGGGATGCACTTTATTAGCTGCTTGATCCGTCAAATATAAATTAGTATTTTCTGTTAGGTATAAAGATAGGTTTAAAGTATCATTAGCCAATAGACCAGGGGAAGTATTAATCTGATAAAGATAAGCTCGATTAGTTGTTGCTCCTTCTAAACGAAATATGGAAGATAAACGAAGGGGATAATGGGTATATTGATGTTGGCAAATTGTTTGAGAAGATTGATTTAGCTTTAGCTTTAACTCTAAATTGTTTTGATACTTAATATTAGTTGTCATTACTCATTACTCATTACTCATTACTTCGGCATAGTTGATGCTGTACGAAATAAAACCGTTTCTAAGATGAAATCGATCACTACTGATAAACCATCTTTTGTTTTGCAGTTGGTATATGCAATGGGTTTTCCTTTTCTATGTTGGGGTGCTTGCTGGCGAATTAAATCTAAATCTGCACCGACGTAGGGAGCAAGATCTATTTTATTGATTACAACTAAATCTGCTTGCACAAAACCAGGACCATTTTTACGAGGAATATCATCTCCCGCACCCACATCAATAACAAAAAGATAAGAATCGACAAGATCGTAACTAAAGGTTGAAGCAAGATTGTCACCGCCGCTTTCAATAAAAATCAAATCTAGCTCAGGGTAAAGTAATTCTAGATCGTTGACTGCTAATAAATTCATCGTCGGATCTTCTCGAATAGCAGTATGGGGACAGCTTCCTGTTTCTACCCCTACAATTCTAGATTCGGGCAAAAATCCTTTTTTCTTGAGACGATCCGCATCTTCGGTAGTTAAGAGGTCGTTGGTAACTACAGCAACTTCAATTCCCTGCTGAGTTAGCATGGGTACAAGACATTCTAGTAAAGCAGTTTTTCCACTACCAACAGGGCCACCTACTCCTATCCTAGCCACGGATTTATTCATTTGTCCTTTATCCTCTATCTTTTATACTTTTCCTTCTACCAAACCATTGAAACCATAGATTTCTTTGGTACCTGCGATCGCAACTAAAGTAACTGTTTTTTCATCCCCTGGTTCAAACCTAACTGCTGTACCTGCGGGAATATTTAGGCGCATCCCTTTTGTCGGCTCGCGATCGAATGATAGTGCAGCATTAACTTCATAAAAATGAAAATGGGAACCAATTTGAATCGGGCGATCTCCTGTATTAGCCACCTCTATTTCTTTGGTTTCCCTACCTGCGTTTAATTCGATTGTCCCTGGCTGGGGAATTATTTCACCTGGAATCATTTTAATTATTAATTACTAATAAACGTTTACTGAATAGGATTATGAACTGTAACTAATTTAGTCCCGTCGGGGAAAGTGGCTTCTACCTGAACTTCGTGTACCATTTCGGCAATGCCTTCCATCACTTCATCTTGACCAAGGATAGTTGTTCCATAACTCATTAATTCTGCAACAGATCTTCCTTCTCTAGCACCTTCTAAGATGGCAGCAGAAATATATGCCACTGCTTCAGGATAATTTAATTTTAAACCTTTATTTTTACGTCTTTCTGCTAGTAATCCGACAGTAAAAATAGTTAATTTGTCTTGTTCTTGAGGTGATAGCTGCATTTAGTATTTTATAAACTCAATCCATTTAAATATCCTAGATGAGTCATTATCTAAAGTTTAATAATCCTTAGATTTTTATCACAAATCAGCGATTAGATTTTATGCAACCTTTGTTTTTTTGATGAATGTATTGTTTTGTGTTAGGCAACCTTAACTTTTCTTCAACTTAGCAAAATTTTAAGAGAGCTTTCGCAATTGTTATCAAGCTACCAGTACAAAAGCTCTTGCGGAAAATTTACGATCGGGTATATGTACAAACCGTAACTTTTTTTTGTATAATTTGTTGCATTTTTTTTTGTATTGAAGAGTACAATTTTTCTTCAGACGAAATACTTTGAATCATTATCAAGTAATTCTAGACTCGACATAATCTTGAAATATCATCAAGCGATCGCAGTCGATTAAAAGAATTAATAAATATAAAAGGTCATGTCACAATTAGGAAGACGTAAATTTTTACTCTATGGCTCTACAGGAGTATTGGCTAGCTTACTGTTAAAAGGTTGTGCTAGCGGAGGAGAAGGCGATACGGCTGCCGATCCTTGCGCTGGAGCAAACCCTTGCGCTGCGGGAGACGGTATCAAGGTGGGTATTCTCCACTCCCTCAGCGGCACAATGGCAATTAGTGAGACTACCGTAGTTGATGCGGAAATGATGGCAATTGACGAAATCAATGCAGCAGGAGGCGTTTTAGGGAAGAAAATCATTCCTGTAAAAGAAGACGGTGCATCAGATTGGCCTACTTTTGCCGAGAAAGCAGCTAAATTAATCGACCAAGATAAAGTCGTTACAGTATTTGGCTGCTGGGCTTCTGCCAGCCGTAAAGCAGTGATGCCTGTTTTCGAGTCCAAAAAACACATGTTGTGGTATCCAGTCCAATATGAAGGACAAGAATGTTCCAACAATGTATTTTATACAGGTGCACCACCCACCCAGCAAATTGAACCCGCAGTAGATTGGTTGCTAGAAAACAAAGGCATAGAGTTTTTCTTAGTTGGTTCTGATTATGTATTTCCTCGCACTGCCAATACAATTATTAAAGAGCAATTGGCAGCAAAAGGTGGGAAAACAGTGGGAGAAGACTATCTGCCCCTTGGTGATACTGAAGTAACGCCAATTATCGCCAAAATCAAAGCAGCATTGCCTAATGGTGGTGTTATCTTCAATAGTCTCAATGGAGATAGTAACGTTTCTTTCTTCAAACAGATGCAGGGTGCAGGTTTGACTGCTGATAAATATCCTGTAATGTCTGTCAGTGTTGCGGAAGAGGAAGTCAGACAAATTGGAGCAGAATACCTCAAAGGTCATTATGCTTCCTGGAATTACTACCAAACCGTAGAAACTCCAGCCAACAGCAAATTTGTAGCAGATTTCAAGGCTAAATATGGTGAAGATCGGGTAACTAACGATCCTATGGAATCTGCATACATCATGGTCTATCTTTGGAAGCAAGCCGTAGAAAAAGCTGGGACTACAGATTTGGAGCCAGTAAGAGCCGCAGCAGTAGGACAAACATTTGATGCGCCCCAGGGTGAAGTTGCCATGCAGCCCAATCACCATATTTCTCAAACTGTACGTCTGGGACAGGTTAGAGATGATGGACTATTTGATGTTGTCTGGTCTACAGAGGAGTCTCTAGAACCTATTCCCTGGAATCAATACGTAAAAGAGACTCAAGGCTTTGCTTGTGATTTGACAGATCCCGCAAAAGGCGGAAAGTATAAAGCTTAGATCGTTGTTGATTTGAGTGTTTAGCTCAGTAATAAAACTGTTCCTTAATGCAGCATATCCCTACTATATGGCTGTCGGCTAATAGCTGATGGTTATATAGTGCTTTAGTGCTTTTAAAAAGAATTGTCATAAAAATATCTGTATAGAGAATGTGTCTACATTAGTTGAAGGTTTATTTAACGGTTTTAGTATTGGCTCAGTACTGTTAATTGCAGCTTTGGGTTTGGCAATTGTTTTTGGACTCATGGGAGTAATAAATCTAGCTCATGGTGAATTGATGATGCTAGGTGCTTACGCAACTTTTGTTGTCCAAAATATTTTTAAGCCTTTGGGTGAGCCTTGGTTTAGCTTATATATTATTGTTGCCATCCCAGTTGCTTTTATTGTTTCGGCAACTGTAGGATTGATTTTAGAAAGGGGTGCCATTCGTTTTTTATATGGTAGACCCCTAGAAACTTTGCTCGCAACTTGGGGAATTAGTCTAATCTTGCGCCAGTTTGTTCGTAGTGTAGATTGGCTATTATTTATATCTATTGGCGTTTTCTGCCTGCTGTTTTTTGGTGGAATGAAACTGGTAAAACGTCGAAATGATTGGTTGAGAATTAAAAATAAAGTTATTGCACTATTATTATTTCTATCTGGGGGAATTGCGATCGCTTTTAATTCTCTTTTAAGCAGCAATTCGACTTTAACCAAACCTTGGTTTAGTGCTAGAAATGTTGATGTTACCGCTCCATCTTGGTTGAGAGGCGGTACAGATGCCTTGGGATTCCAGATACCTTATGCTCGCTTATTCATAATTGTTTTAACTATTATTTGTTTAATTGGCGTGTACTGGTTTTTGCAGCGTTCTACGTGGGGTTTGAAGATTCGCGCAGTCACTCAAAATCGGACTATGAGTTCTTGTCTTGGTATACCGACAGATAAAGTAGACGCTCTAACTTTTGCCCTGGGTACTGGTATGGCGGGAGTTGCTGGATGTGCTGTTAGTTTACTCGGCTCGGTAGGGCCTAATACAGGACAAAACTACATCGTTGATACCTTTATGGTGGTAGTAGTAGGCGGTGTCGGTAATCTTCTGGGAACAGTGTTAGCGGCAATGGGAATTGGTGTTCTCAATTATTTAATTGGTTCGGGAACTTTGGCTTTGATGTTGACTAATATAAACGCACCTCAAGGAGCTTTGGACTTAGCCTTCTTTTTTGCTAACAGCAGTATGGCAAAAGTAATGGTGTTTGCTTTAATTATTGTTTTCTTGCAGATCAAACCCGCAGGATTATTTCCTCAAAAAGGAAGAACAGCAGAACTATAGTCGTACAAAGTTATATGGTGAAGCGATAAGATTTATTGGCTCGTAAGGATGAAGGATCAAGGATGAAGGATGAAACAGGAATTCAACTTAAACGGAAAAAGAATAAGAACAGACTGATTGAAGTTGGCGCAATTATCGCGTTAGTTATTGTCATGGCAGTTCTTTTACCATCTGTAATACCCGCTTTTAGATTACGCCTGATTGGTCGATTTTTATCTTTGGCTATTGTGGCGTTAGGTATCGATCTTATTTGGGGATATACTGGTTTATTAAGTTTGGGTCATGGTATCTTCTTTGCTTTGGGTGGTTATGCTCTAGCAATGCACCTCAAGCTACAAATACCAGAAGGACAAATACCTGATTTTTTTACTTTATATGGTGTAAAAGAATTACCGTGGGTATGGCTACCTTTTCACTCTTTTCCGATTACAATTTTGGCATTAATTATCGTTCCTGGAATTGTAGCAGGATTGATTGGTTATTTGGTATTTCGCAACCGCATTAAAGGAGTATATTTTTCTATATTGACTCAAGCGGCACTGCTTGTTTTTTATAACTTTTTTAATGGTCAGCAAAAGATAATTAATGGTACTAATGGCTTAAAAACTGACACTGAGAAAATTTTTGATTTGGTAGTTAGTTCCCCCAACGTACAGCGTACTTTTTATATTATTACTGTTATTTTATTGGTATTAATTTATCTTTTATGCCGTTGGTTGACTACTGGGCGTTTTGGTCGCTTGTTGATGGCAATTCGGGATGATGAAACCAGGGTAAGATTTTCAGGTTACGATCCAACAGGCTATAAAGTATTAGTATTTGCTATTTCTGGTACGATCGCAGGAATTGCAGGAGCATTGTATACAGTTCAGACAGGAATTATTACCCCTAGTATTATGCAGGTTGCTTTCTCAATCGAGATGGTAATTTGGGTTGCTGTAGGTGGAAGAGGAACATTAATTGGTGCAATTATTGGCACAATGCTGGTTCGCCTTGCTCAAACATTTTTAAGTGAAAGTTTTCCTGAAATTTGGTTGTTTTTCCAGGGCGCACTATTTCTAATTGTGGTAACAGTATTACCCGATGGCATTGTGGGCTGGTGGACTGGCTATGGCTGGGATAAATTGCGATCGCTTTTGGGTCTAAAACGTTCTGTAGTTACTTATCCTAGTTTGGCGGAAGATCCTGAAGTGCAAAGGGAAATCGGAGAAATTTCGGAAAATAAATAATAAATAATAAATAAATAAAAAAAATAAGACTTCAGCCCCATGTAGTAATGAGCAAAATATTAGAAATTGAAGATTTGACAGTAAGTTTTGATGGTTTTAAAGCCCTTAACAACCTAAATTTTAGTATGAATACAGGGGAGTTAAGAGTAATTATTGGCCCTAATGGTGCAGGAAAGACTACTTTTTTAGATGTCATTACAGGTAAGGTTCAACCAACAGAAGGGAGAGTATTATTTAAAGGTAAAAATCTCAAAAAAATACCAGAGTTCAAAATAGCCAGAATGGGAATCGGGCGTAAATTTCAAACTCCAAGGGTATATTTAAATTTAACTGTTAGAGAAAATTTAGATTTGGTTTGTAATAGTAATAAAAATGTTTTCTCCACACTATTTAGTCGTCCTAATAATAATGAAACTAGAACTGTGGGTGGATTATTAGAAACTATCGGGTTAGATACTAAGGCTAACCTACAGGCAAATTTACTATCTCATGGAGAAAAACAGCGGCTAGAAATTGGTATGTTAGTGGCGCAATCTCCAGATTTATTACTGGTAGATGAACCCGCAGCAGGATTGACTGATGAAGAAACAGAAAATGTTGGTGCATTGTTGCTTTCTTTGGCTGAAAGTCATTCTATTATTGCGATCGAACATGATATGGAATTTGTCCGTCAAATTGCCAACGACAAAGTGACAGTACTACATCAGGGTGCATTGCTTTGTGAGGGAAGAATGGATGATGTACAAAACGATCCTAGAGTGATTGAAGTGTATTTGGGCGAGACACCAACAACTAGTTAAATATTTAAATATGAGTGAATAGTCACATCCCAACCCTAACGCCTCATTATCATTTTTAATGACACCAAGCTCTTTATCAACCGTGATTATAGTTAAGATTTGAATCGTTCATCATTGTCAACAATTCTTTTAGATCGGAAAGAGCAGATTCTAAAGATTCATCACGAGTTTTTTCATAAGATTCAAGCAAAATTTCAATTTTTCTCCAATCTTGCTCGGTTTTACTGCTATCGATATTGATATCCCAAATAATGCTAGTCAAATCTCTGGCACGCGCCATTTGTTCTAAATTATCAATAGCATTCATAGCTAGCGAACACATCTGTTTCTGTTCTTCGGTATCGATTACTGAAATGTCGAGTAGATTCATTAGTGGGCTCATAATTGATTTTCCCTATGGTGTGAATGAGTAAGTCGTAAATACATATTTTGCTTAAGAACAAGCAAAATATTTACTGTGTTGAACAAGCTTTTTTGCTGAGATTTTGCCATCTATAAATTTGTCTACTTTATAGAGTTAAGAATTTTATAACCGCAAAAACTTCAATTGCCAAGTAAAAACACTGAAATTCAACTTTTTAAATTTTTAAAATGACAGTAAAATCACTCATAAAATTCAGAAAGCCCAAGCTACGTAAGAGATTCATCTCAATTCAATTGGATATCTATTGATTAACTAAATGAAGAAAAATATTTGGAAAAACACGAGAAAAAAATAGTTCTGTAGCGATCTCGATAGTCAAAATATTATATGTAGCAATTTTTAGATTTGCGAGCTACATCTTAAATTAGCCATTAGTCATTAGCCATCAGCCAATTTTTCTCGATCGCAAGTTGATTTACAGCGGGAGTGTTGCAGCTATTTCTCTTTAAAATCTATTTAGCTTAATTTTATCAGTAACAAAAAATGACACAAACAATTGCAAACCAGGCTACAGATTTGATGCTTAGAGTATCTAACCTTAATGTTTACTATGGTGAAAGCCATATTTTACGTAATGTAGATCTTAGTGTCCCTTCTGGACAAATGGTATGTTTAATCGGGCGTAATGGCGTAGGCAAAACCACCTTACTAAAAACTATTATGGGTTTGCTTCCTCCCCGCACGGGAGATATTTTATTTGCCGATAAATCCATAACCAAACTGACACCAGATCGTCGCGCAAAATTGGGTATTGGTTATGTCCCCCAAGGAAGAGAAATTATTCCTCGTGTTTCAGTTAAAGACAATCTTTTACTGGGTTTAGAAGCCAAATCCCAAGGAAGAAAAGGTAACGAGTCCATTCCTGAAGAAATATTTGAACTGTTCCCTGTATTAAAAACTATGCTATCCCGTATGGGGGGAGACTTGAGTGGTGGACAACAACAGCAACTTGCGATCGCTCGTGCTTTAATGGGTAAGCCTCGTTTATTAGTATTAGATGAACCCACTGAAGGTATTCAGCCTTCTATTATTCTAGAAATTGAAGCGGCGGTAAAAAAAATTATTGCCGAGACAGGAATTTCTGTTTTATTAGTCGAACAACATCTACATTTCGTACGTCAAGCAGATAAGTATTACGCCATGCAAAAAGGCGGTATTGTTGCCTCTGGTAGCACAGCCGAATTAAGTAAAGAAATCATCCAACAATTTTTGGCAGTTTAGTTAACGTCAGTTTGCGTGGAAGATCAAGGCCTTATTACACAAATAACTCAAAAACTACCTTGGACAAGCGAGTTTTTAGATTTAGAAGATTGAATAATCTCTTAAAAGCCAAAAACGCGACAGC
>CAKZYI010000928.1 GCA_937884735.1 uncultured Pleurocapsa sp. | reverse complement strand
GCTTTCTCCAAGAGAATTTGACTATACCCAGGTACCTTCTTCGGCTAAAACCTGGGTAAATCGGCGGCTAAAATATACCCACGGCTACGGGTTGGTAATGAACCCTGTTAATGAGGTAACTGATGATGGCTTACCCGTTTTATTTATTAAAAATATTCCTCCCGTATCTCAGACAAATCTAACCATTAAAGAACCTGCTATTTATTATGGTGAGTTAACTCAAGACTATATTTACACGGGGATGAATACCCCTGAATTTGATTATCCCCGCGGGGATGAAAATGCCTTTACTAAATATGATGGGTTAGGGGGAGTTCCAATCAACAACTGGTTACGCAAACTAGCATATGCCTATGATAAAGCTAGTTTAAAGATCTTGATTTCTAGTTACTTTACTCCAGATTCCCGTATTCATTACTATCGGGATATATCAGAAAGGGTAAGCCACGTTGCTCCTTTTCTCAAATTAGATAACGATCCTTACATGATAGTCATTGACGGTAGGCTCAAATGGATTGTTGATGCCTATACCACTAGCAGTCGTTATCCCTATTCAGAGGCTGTAGCCCACGAACAAAAAACAGAATTAATTACCAACAAAAACATTAATTATGTTCGCAACCCCGTAAAAGTTGTAGTGGATGCTAAAGATGGCACGATGCAGTTTTATGTAGTGGATGAGAAAGAGCCAGTACTAACTACCTATCGTAAAATATTCCCCAATTTATTTCTGAGTAAAGATACTATTCCCCCAGAAATAAAAGCTCACTTTCGCTACCCTCAAGATCTGTTTGAAATTCAAGCTAGGATGTATCTGAGTTATCACATGGAAGATCCTCAAGTATTTTATAATCGTGAAGACGATTGGCGGTTTGCGACAGAACTATATGATAATCAACAGCAACAGGTTGAACCCGATTATCTAATTATGAAATTACCAGGAGAAAGCAAAGAGGAATTTGCGCTGATCTTGCCCTTCACTCCTGTAAATCGAGATAATATGATTGCTTGGATGGCTGCCCGCTCGGATGGCGACAACTACGGCAAGCTGAAGCTATATGAATTTCCCAAGCAAGAACTTGTATATGGCTCATTTCAGATAGAAGCCAGAATCGATCAAAATCCTGAAATTGCCGAACAGATTACCCTTTGGAGTCAAAGGGGTTCGAGGGTAATTAGAGGTGATATTTTAGTTATTCCGATTGACGGTTCAATACTTTATGTTCAACCCTTGTATCTCCGTGCAGAAAAAGGAGAATTGCCCGAACTAGCTCGTATTATTGTCGCTTACGATCGCCAAATTGTAATGACTCCTACTTTAGAGCGATCCTTAGCAGCAGTGTTTGACCAGAAACGCCCTAATCTAAGTATACCTGCGATCGCTGATTCCCCAAGCAAGCAATCGGCTTTAGAAATATATCAAAAATCACAACAGGCTTTACAAGAAGGCAATTGGCTAGAATATGGACGCTATCAGCAGCAGTTGCAGGATATTCTACAAGAACTGAATTAAATAAATTAAATAAATTTAATTATTTCAACTTTGCTCAATGGGGGCATAAAAACTGAAAGACAATAGCAAAATTACTAAAGTAAGGCTCAAACCAATTGCCGTACCAGAAATAATTAGATAGTTAACATTCCTAACTGCGATCGCAATTGCTCCCCATATAAAAACTGAGGCATAGGCAAAATCTAGGCGAGGAATAGTGACTAAATGAGTAATAAAAGCAGCTACTAGCAACATGATAATTGTCCATATTTGACCGCTAATACCCCAACCACTCCATTGCCAAGACTTTAAAGTAATTGCCCCATTGAGTACAGTTGCCAAGACAATCCAAGACAGGTAAACACTAATGGGAATACGAATAAACCACTTTTGCTGTCTTGCAGTTCGAGGAAATGGCAAACACATATAAGCAGCAATCAAAGGTAATAATATACCCAACATTGCCAAAAAAGAAAGGGCATATTGTCGATAAAGAAAACAGATTACCCATACAATTTGAGACAAAGATGCGATCGCAACTTTATAACCGATCTGTCTTAACAAGAGATTGGTTTTTTGACTGGGTAAGACTTGATAAATCCCGAAGCTAATTAATCCCAAATAAATTATGCCCCAAATAGCAAAAGCATAGTTGGCTGGAGTAATTAAAACATTACTAAAAAAACGATTGGAGATGGCACCAATAGACAATCCATTGGGGGGATTTATATTGGCTATGATGTTCATCCCAAAAGCAGCAAAGATTGAAACAAGAGTAATAATCTGTCTGATAACAGTAGACTTGCTATTTACTGTGTAGCGATCGTACATAAAGATAATTATTTGAGTAAAGCCTCTTATCTCATTGTAGAGATTAATTATCTGGGATTGTTATATTATTTGTTGGATTATTCTGAAGGCTTGATTACCGTATCCGCCACCAAAGAGGTTGAAGTGATTGAGGATATGATAAAGATTGTAAATACTTTTGCGTTGTTGATAACCCCTATCTAACTGCCAAGCTTCACTGTAACCACGATAAAAAGCTGCGGGAAAACCACCAAACAACTCTGTCATTGCCAAATCCGTTTCGCGATCGCCATAATAGGTAGCAGGGTCAATTATTATAGGTGTGCCATCAGAAGCAATTGCCGCATTTCCCGACCAAAGATCTCCGTGAACTATGGAAGCTTCAGGCTGTCTGTCGATTAATTTGTTTTTAACGGCATTGACTACCAGATCCAGATCGGGAAAATTACCCCGATTCCGTTTGGCTAACTTTAGTTGATAACCAATACGCTGTTGGGCAAAAAAATCTGCCCAGTTATCCATCCAGGTATTAATTTGAGGAGTAGAACCAATAGTATTATTAACTTCAAAGCCAAAGCGATTATTTGTACCTCTGCGGTGCATGGTAGCCAATTGATGACCCATTTCTGTCCAGCTTTCATTGCTGCCACCTGCCAAATCTAACCACTGCAGCACAATGTAGCTATGATTATCTGCTATTCCCCAACATACAGGCTTTGGCACAGCAATCGTATTGGTAGCGTACATTTGCTTCAACCCCAAGGCTTCGGCGACAAACATTTCTACCTGAGAAGCCTGATTTAGCTTAACAAAGTACTTTATGTCATTACCGCTTACTTTATACCCTTGCTTGATAC
>CAKZYI010000927.1 GCA_937884735.1 uncultured Pleurocapsa sp. | reverse complement strand
CCAGTTCGGAATCATTAGCACTAATTAGAGCATCACCTGAACTGTCGGTAATAGTTAAGTCGGCAAAACCAATGCCTAAGCCAGCTAGACCGAGAACATCTTCACCACTCATAAAGTCAGTAATGATATTGGCAGATTCTGGAAGGGAGGCTGTGGCAATCCAGAATTGGTCAGCACCTTCTCCACCAGTAAGGATGTTGTCTCCGCCAGATGTGGCAAAGATCGCGTCGCCTCCTGCACCTGCTAATACTCTGTCAGATGAACCTAAAACAAGAGTATCATCACCGCTTTGAGCGTAGATGCGGTTGTTTCCTTCTCCTGTAGAAGCGTCAACTAAATCGTTCATGTCACCAGCATAGATTAATTGACCGCTACCTGCTACTTCAATGGTGTCACCGTCAAGAGAACCGAAGATAGGTTCAAATGTAGGAGTAGTTGGATCGGTAGGGTCTGTAGGATCGCCTGGGTCAGTAGTACCATCTTCCAAGGTGGCAGTTAACTCGTAGAAACCATTAAACACCCCTACTTCTGGAAAAGTCCAACCACTACCGCTTCTAGCCGTAAAGGGGTCATAGTTGCGGTTGCCCAGTTGACTCACGCCCACGTAGTAAGAGCCAGATTCTGTTGCTGTGTACTCGATGAAAGGGTCACGGGAGAAATCTTCATCGGGGGCTGCACCGTCGTTGTTAGCAGTTAATTCGTTTCCTTCTGCATCAAACAACCGCAGTTCGGTATCGGGCTTTTGAAGTATATCCTCAAAAGCTGGAAATACTACACTTCTATCATCGATTGAATTAGGAAGTATTTCTTCTGTATCAATGTCAAGATTGACGGTTTGCCCAGCTTCGAGGTTGAAGGAATAGAAGTCAACATCTTCAGGATAGTCTATAAAACTTTCGGCAATTAATCCACTAATAGAAACAGAAGGACTATCGGGACTCAGACCCAAGACATTTGCTTCGGGTAGAGTGCTGTTGCTTTCACTCTCTTCGGGATTAGTAACCTGGTCAATGGTATCAGCCAGAGCAAAAGTCGCCTCAGTTGCTGCTGGGTTAAGTTGGTAAGTATCACCTGGTTCTAGGGTGAAGGTTGCGGTTTCGCTACCTTCACCTACGCCATCTTCGAGGACGGGTAAGCTAATAGTTGCTTCTTGTTGGGTAATGGTTAAGTCAAATCCGTAGTCTCGTAGGTTGGCAATCGTAGCACCTGTTACCTCTATTGCATCCACATCAAAATTATCAAGGGAATCTGTGCTGACGCTAAGGGTTAAACCCTCTTCTGGAGGTGGCGCACTGAGGCTGAAATTATGAACGCTAACTGTTCCTTCTGATTCAATCAAAGTAGTGCTTTCGGAATCTGCCTCAGTGGAAGCAGTCAAACTTACTTGAATCTGAGAATCTGGATTGTCAGCAATAGTAAGGTTAATTTCGCTAGCATCGGGATCGATGATATATCCTTCTTGTGGCTGTAGGGCAAAGTCTAGAGAGATAATACCTTCTTGGAAAGTCAGTGGGTCAAAGGCTACATCAACAGTTAATTCATCAAAGACGGAAAGCGAAATCGTAGCAGTCTGCTCTGTAATGTTGAAGAAAAAGCCACTGGTATCAACATTAGGAATAGGAAAATCACCACCGTTAATCTCAGCATTCAAAACGTCAAACTGACTGAGAGGATTACCAACAACTAAATCATCTTCGCTGTCTAAATAAACAACAATTCCCTCTGGTGGTGGAGGTTCGGATAAGGTATAGGTGAGTGTGGTTTCAGTTCCTTCCGTTTCAGTTAGCTCTGTCTGGCTGGCGGTTATTCCCACTTCAGGAACGATATCATTACCACCAGTAGATGTAGGTACATCCTCTAGAGAATCGTAATAAGTTACTTCTGTAGTTCCTGCATCAGAAGCAACCTCGTACCCCTCTCCTGGTTGTATGAAAAAACTGACATCTTCTGCTCCATCTGTCTCAAGAGGTTCAAATTCCTCTAATGCGCTTCCAAAGAAATCTGGTATAAACGTTGCAGGATTGGCAGCTTCAAAATTAACGGTCATCAGAGGTTCTTCAATCAGCAATCGAATTCCCGTTGGAATGCCATCCTCATTGTAAAACGCGCCTAATGATTGTCCTCCAATGGTGCTAGGAAGATTATTTTGACCTAGTAGTGAAACATAATCGAATAGATTAGCATCGCTATTAAGAACGAACTCAATTCCTTCTTCTGGAATTTCTCCCTCAGCTTCTATCGTGAAGTTAACGCTGGAAAGCCCGCTAAGTTCGACGTTTTCTACAACAGCATTGGTGAAGTTGCCTTCGCTGTCTACGGTATTGGGATTAGCACTTAAAGACAGTGTAGGAGGATTCGTGACATTAGGATTGCTTACAGGTGGTGTTGGAATACCAACACTGCGAGGATTGTCCTCCGTTAGCAGATTAATCTCAATATCATAGTTTCCTAATACCGCACGATTTCCGTTACCCGTACCAGGTACAAAGGGATCGTATAACGGAGTAGAATTTTCTTGGGAAAAAGGAAATGTTGTTACATTGTTAACTGCCCCATAAGCCACATAGTAAGTACCGTCTTCAGGTGCAGTAAATTCTTCATAGCTGCCAGTTTCATTTTCATCGAAAAAAGTGATACCTCCAAACAGCTTGTCTGGTGCAGCAAGAAATCTAGAAGCTGAGTAATCTCTAAGCTGGTTTCCTTCAGCATCAAATATCATTGAATCTAAACGAAGCGCATCTGGAAACCCTGCTGGATTACCTTCCAAGTCAGAGGTTTCAATCGCGATTGTATCTCCCGCACTGAGGTCTATTTGATAAACATCAACGTCTTCGCTGTAGTCGATATATGTGTAAGTACCATCTTCATTGAGGTAGCGGTTACTAATGCCGAAGTAGAAGGAATCACCGCCAGAAAATGTCGGATTCTCAGGGCTAATGTTT
>CAKZYI010000926.1 GCA_937884735.1 uncultured Pleurocapsa sp. | reverse complement strand
CCGCACAAACAACAATTACCCCCGGATCTGCTTCATTTTCCTGCATTGCTACCAACTCATCAACAATGGCATCGCGATCGCTTTCTGTTGACAATGACCAGCGATTGACAACGTCTCCGCCCAATTCGGTAAAGGCATTAACTGTATCATCTGCCAGAGTCGAACCATAACTATCGGTGCTGTAGACAACGCTAATGCGCGATCGCTCTAAAATCTTACTAATATAGTTGGCGATGGATAAACCCTGATCGCTATTCTTAAAAACAGTCCGAAAATACCAGTTATTCCAGGTCGTAATATCATCCGCCGTAGCCGAGCCAGTAACAACAGGAATACCATAAGCCTGATAGATTTTTCCTGCTACTAAAGTTGTATTGCTACTGTAGTGTCCGATTACCGCTAAAGCATCAGACTCAATTATCTCATGCGCTACCTTCGCTGCTACCTTGGGATTATTCTGGTCGTCATATACCTTCAATTCCAACTCTTTACCGTCAATTCCACCTGCCTCATTAAGTTGATCGACATAAAGCTGCGCCCCCTGAATTATCGACTCTCCAGCCAAAGCATCAACCTGTTCAATATTGCTTAAAGGGGCAGCGATCGCAATCTGAAGTGTTTCCTGCGCTGGTCGAAATAACGATATCGCCAACACTGCGATAAACGCCAACAATGCCAACGATGACCAGATTACTATCTTTTTAATTCTCATTTCTAGTACAGACAAGGCATGCCTTGTCTCTATCATGCTTTTTTCTATTTACTGTTTATTGCCATTGTCTAAAAATCTGCGTGATCCGAGCGATCGCCCAATCGGTTGCTTTTTCTGGAGACGCACCGTCAATAATTATTTGCTGGAGGGCTTGACCCCAAACGTTTTCTTCTAATACCTCTACGTAGCCAGGGTTGTCGCTAAAATAATGGGAACGGGTGGGAAATTCGGTAAACATTTTTCTTACCACAGAAATATGAGGATCGTCGGGATTGTCCCAGAATGGATCGTCCCAATTATTCTTATTCACGGGAAAAAATCGTCCCCCCATAGCTTCAATGTAGCTACCAATAATCTCTGGACGAATTAAGTAAGACAGAAAATTCTGCGCGTCTTCCAAATTGCGATCGGCAAATACTACAACTTGTCTGACTTTTGTTAGGTAAGTCATCGGCTCGCCACTAGGCTTGTTAGGATAGGGGATAGTAGCCATGCGATCAAAATAAACCTCTGGCTCTTTGGCTCTAGCTGCGGGAATAGACATAGTAGAGTTAGGTGTCATTGCTATAATACGGTTGTGAAAGCTGGAGTTATTATCGGGACTTTCCCACACCAATGCCGATGGAGAGATGTATCCCTCTTCAAAAAACTGCGTCCACCATTCCATTACTTCAACGATTTTCTGACGAGTTTTAGGACGGTGGATTAATAGCTGCCCTTCAGAATCGAGCATCTTGACATTGTAGGCTTCTAACAGATATTCAAAGAATAAAAAGGTATCAATAGAAATAGGAGAAGTAGCAAATCCAACCCCAAAAATATCTTGCTGTTGAGATACTAACTGTTGGTGTACCTCCTGCCAAAATTGCCAAAAACCTTCCCAATCTTGGGGAATATCACAATCTTTGTAGCCTAATTGCAGGATTAAATCTTTCCAGTAGTGGATGTAAACTCCTTCCTGGTAAATCTGTACGGCGTAATAGCTGCTTTTTTTAGTAACGTTATTATATTGAGAAGAAGATTTTAATACCGAGGCAGGAAAAGAATTTTCAATTGGTTTAATAATTGACGACACATCTTTAATTTTGTTTTGCCAAGCCAAAAGAGCTTCCAATTGACCATAGGTAATCGCAATATCAGGGGTCGCATTAGACTCTAAGGCATCAAGAATTGCTTTGTCCAGCATTGATTCTTGCTCGAAAAAGACAATTTGAATTTTTCTGTTGTTTTCCTTTTCCCAGTCCCTAACTATCTTTTCTAAATAAGTTTTTTCAGCTTCAACGTAGCCTTTATACCACCAGATAGTTAATACACCCGACTCTTTAGAAACGATGCCTGTGGAGATATCTGTACTGTTGCTTGTATTGTCAACATCG
>CAKZYI010000925.1 GCA_937884735.1 uncultured Pleurocapsa sp. | reverse complement strand
AGACGATCCTTGCCTGGGCAATCTTTCGACTCCGATTAATGACTCTGATTTAGTCAGACTATATATCCGCAATTTGCCAGCTTATCGCGAAGGATTGAGTCCTTTGATGCGCGGTTTAGAAATTGGTATGGCTCACGGCTATTTTTTGATCGGGCCTGAAATTGTATTTGGCCCTTTACGAGAAACCTCTCACGGAGCAAATTTGAGTGGCGTAATTACCGCTATTTATATTACTGCTTCGGCTGTTTTAGGCATTTCAATTTTAGCTATCGCAACTTTTCAAGTCGATCCTATAGTTTCATTCACTTCTTATTCTCTTGACGAGCTTCGTCCTCTAAGAAAAAAAGAAGACTGGTATCAATTGGCTGGGGGAATCTTTATTGGTGCGATGGGCGGGGCAGTGTTTGCTTACACTTTGCTAGAAAATTTTGACGATTTAGATGCTATTTTGCGCGGTGCAGTAAATATCAGCCAGCATCTATCTCCCTGGATCTTTGGCTAGGATCTCTATGCTTGAATAACCACTAATAACTAATAACTAATAACTAATAAATAATCATGACAGACATGACACAAATGACGGGTTCTTACGCGCTTTCTTGGCTACCCTGGATTTTTATTCCTTTAATTACTTATATTCTGCCTTTTCCTATTTTTGCTCTTTTATTTCTTTGGATTGAAAGAGAAGGCTTGGAAGAAGAAGTTTAGATTCTAAGTTTAATTATTTATCACCAAGAAAATGATGAAAAAACTATTACCTTTTATTCTTGCAATAGTTCTTTGGTTTACTATCGCTCCCAGTGCCAATGCAGATGGTATTTTAGTCAAGTGTAAAAACTCTCCTGCCTATCAAGAAAGAGTTGCCAGTTATCCCAATAACTATTACTTTAACGAACCCGATCGAGCCTATGGGGAATATTTAACCTGTGGCGAAGAGGATGGATTGCCTCATCTAGTAATAAATTTCCAAAATGGTATTGATATTGCGATTGCCTTTGGTTTGTTTTTCTATATTGCAGGTTTTATTGGCTGGTCAGGAAGAGCTTATCTACAAGCAATTAGTCAACAAAAATCTCAAGAAGAATCAGAAATATTCATTAATTTACCAATGGCAATTCAGGCTTTAACTAAAGGTTTGTTGTGGCCATTATTATCAGTTAAAGAATTATTGAGTGGCGAACTAACTGCCGATAAAAGTGAAATTTCTGTCTCTCCTAGGTAGATTAGCTAAATCGCCTCGTCCAACATTTAATCTAAAAAAATCAATCATGCAGTACTTTATCAAATACCTAACCAGCGCCCCCATATTAGCCACTATTACTTTGGTTGTTGTGGCAGCATTCTTTATTGAATTAAACTATCTTTTCCCAGGATTGCAGTATGGGACATATTTTCATTCTTTGCCATAAGAATAAATGCGATCGCATTCAATAGAAATATTCTTCGAGAAAATGACTTCACATAATCTTTGGTAGTTAAACTAGATTTAGTTTGGCTACCATTTTTATTAAATAAAAATTATCAAAAATACTATAAGAAAGACTGATGAATACAGTAAAAAATAAATATTTTACAAATTAGCAAATTTTAAGTAAATATAAAGGAAGAAAGAAGAAGTAACTGTTGATTTTACAGATTGTTGCAATTAACTAAAACAAATTTAAAGGTGTCGATTCTAAACAAATAATGGTAAATAAAAAATAGACTATTAGTCTCAAAGATCATTCGTCATCAATCTTTTATTTTTAGTTGTTTTCATGAATGATTTTAGACTGCTATGTTAGCTATTAGCTATTAGCCAATTGTGACAATTTACCCTAAAGAGATTGTCTTGATTGTCAAGTGTAATCTGTTTTAAAAGGCGATCGCTTTAAGGCTACGCGCCTTTGTTACTCATTACTTAAAATCATTTGAAGCAAGAAAACGCAGAGGAAACCTCGGTTTTATGGGGCGCGGTATCCGTGATAGACTCCCTTGTTGACAAATAAGATACAGCTCTAACTTGTCGCTGATGGTCATCAATTATTGGCACAAACGACAAAAGACAAACAAATATTTAAGGTAAAAAAGTCATGATAGAAACTATTCAACCAAAAGCTAGAAAAAGAGATGTTCAGGTAGCAGAAATTGGAGTAGATACGCAGGTATTGCGAGCGCGCACTTGGAATAGATTAAAGTTTGAGGTAGAGTACTCTCGTCAAAAAGGTACAACTTCTAACTCTTATTTGATTCAAGCTGATAAGACAGCATTGATCGATCCACCTGGAAGGTCTTTTACACAAATTTATTTGGAAATACTAGCACACAATCAATGGCAAAAACTGGATTATATTATTCTTCAGCACGTCAATCC
>CAKZYI010000924.1 GCA_937884735.1 uncultured Pleurocapsa sp. | reverse complement strand
TCATCTTTGCTTTGAACCCGCACGCTCCTTCTAAGTTAGCCTGACTTAATTTGGCACAGCTCAGATCTGCTTTAATAAGACTTGTATAACTTAAGTTTGCCCATAAAAAACTAGCATAATGTAATTGAGCCAGTTCTAGATTAGCTCCACTAAGGTTAGCTCCATTTAAATCTGCCCAAATAAAGCTTGCACCCTTGAGATTGGATTGGCTTAGGTCAATACCGCTAAGGTTAGCTTGATAGAAATCTACGTGGCTAAAATCTACCCCTGATAAATCTTCTCGACTAAGGTTTATATTCTGAAACTTTTTACGCCGAGAAGTTTTAGGTTCATCTCTACGCCATTTTTTCATCAAATTTAGTAGAGTATTTTTGTATCGATTCATTAGTATTAAGGCGATCGCATAAATCGCAAAAAAAGATAACGAAATCTCTTTTTCGATCGCTACAACGGTTGTTATAATTTCGATTTGATTCGAGATTTAGCTAATGAGTCTAAACTGTAATTTTGAGGATATTGTGAGCAGTTTTTCAAAAATTATGCAGGCGATCTATTACAGTTTTTAGTTTCAAAGAGTTTTAAAGACTTCTGGAGTAAACTGTACTTTCCAAATTGGTATATTCTGGCTCTAAAGTATTTTGTGATAGCCAAGTCAAAACTGTATCGCGATAGCGGCTCAAGCCTTTATATTGCACAATATCTGATGGTAGCTTTTTTAGTACCTCATGCAGCCTTTTTGTCCACACTGGATTAATAGAAAGTTCTTCTAAACTAATCAGGTAGGTGTGAATGGTAAACATAAGGCTGTTGCTGCGAGGAAGACGAACAAATCGCTGTACCTCAACCCGCAGGTGTACCTTTGCACCACAGTTGTCTAATGTTACCGAACTGCGATCTTTTCCCCATGCAGGATAGGTTTCAAAAGAAGTATCTAGGCGACGATTTACCGTCATTGTCCAGTTACGTCTCGTCCAGGGTTTGCCGATTTCAATGCGTCTTAAAAAACTTTTTGCTTTTTTAAATACGCCCATTTGGTGCGCTCTGGGTACAGGGGCATGGAATTCTTCAAAGCTCATTCCCGCATCGAATTCTATGGACCATTTTGTAGGAAAGGTTAGCACCCCTGCATCAAGAAACAGATCTTTTTCTCGCTGATCTAGTAGGATAATATCTTCTTGAACCTGACGAGCAATATATTCAAAAGGTTCGTAAGGTAGTGAAGATTCATCTAAAAAAGCAAAAGTATCCCTAACGTTTAATATTTTATTTTCCCACGTCCAGCGATCGCCTTTTTGGTGTAGAGTAAAAAATTGAGAATAATGGGTTGCTAAATCCTCCATAATTGCTTCGAGGGTATCCCACTGAGCGGTTTTCATGTGGGGTAGATTTACATATCTTCCTGTTTTATTGCGATCGAGAATACTGTTGCGTAACTTTATTTCTGTTTGGTAATGTTCGTCAACATCCAAGATTGGCTCATTTACTACTGGTTGAATATTAACTGAATACTGATAAGAATCTCCTGCAAAAGGGAACGGAAATCTCTTTATTGCTTCAATGCTATTACTATTACTCATTGCTTTTTTATAGGTCGATAATAATTTGTTGATTTTTAGCGCGAGATATACAGGCAAGCATCTTGTTTTGTTGTGTTTTCTCTACTGAAGAATAATAACTATCTAGATGTTCGATATCTCCTGCTATAACTTTCACCTCACAAGCTCCGCAGCCACCAATACGACAAGAATAATCGATGGGAATTTTAGCTGCTTCTAATGCTTCGAGTAATGTTCGATCTTTGGCTACAGTTATTTTTTGTTTTGACTTAGATAAATTAGCTATAAAAGACCTTTTCTGATTAACTTTTTTGGCACCAAAAATCTCTTGATGGATTGCTGATTTTGGATATCCTATGCTTTTAGCCCTTGTAATAAAGTCTTTGCGTAAACTATGGGGAATGCAAAGATAAATATGAGTTCCTAATGGTTGTTTTTCAAGAACTTTCTCAGGCGAAATGTATTCTTCTAGTTCACTGAAATAGAATTTAACTTGAGAGCTATATTCGCATTTTAAAAAGTCGTAAAAAGCACATTCAGATGCCGATTTAGCAGCATAATGTAGTTCAAAAGGAATATTATTTTTGCTCAAATAAGCAATCATCGATAGATAGGGAGTAATACCAATCCCTCCTGCTACCAAAATATGTTTTTGGGCAAAACTAGCTAGAGAAAAAGAATTTTTAGGGTAGCTAATATTTAATTTTGTTCCTATTTTGCTCCTATGTAAATATTGCGAGCCACCACGAGAATTATTGGTTAATAGTACAGCAATATCGTAAAATTCTGTCTGTTGCTGGGAACTACATAAGGTATAAAAATTACGATGTATTTTTTGCCCTACAGGAATTTCTACTGCAATATGACTGCCTGGAGAAAATGCTTTAAGCTTCTTACCATCAATTTCAGTTAAACGGAAGACTTTAATTTTTGGAGTAAGATTTTTAATTTTTATAATCTTTACTGCTTGCATCATCACAAAACCTCTTCCGCATCAGCACAAACTCCAAGATAAGCATTTTTTAAACAAGAGAAGTGCGACCAAATTTCTAGCTTGATACCACAGTAAAAGCAGTTAAAAATTTTGGTAGTAACCTGAGTATTAATCTCATGACAGGTAGAACAAAAGACTCGCTTCTTTTTACGTTCGACTACTGCTAAAGTAATCTCGTCTGACCCCATACCCAGACGAATAGGGTGGTTCCTCAAATCTCCCACAAATTGCTCCGAACCCACGGCATAAAACCTTGTCCCCATATAGGCTGAACTTAAATTTTCTATTAATTTTGCTATTAAATTTTCTAGGGTAGAAACATATTTGATGTTGAGCTTTTTGTCTACAACTATTGATTCGCTTAGACACAAAATATTGGTATTTTCAGGAACATACCCTAGCTTTTCTATCTGGTTACAAATAAGATCGACTGCATCACCTTCAGCACATACTATATGTCTTGAACCAGAAAGATCGAACTCGAATTTTGTTAACAAAGAAATACTATTCATTCATATTCAGTAATTAGTGAATGGGAAATGCGATCGAGAAAAAATTGAAACTAAAATAAGATAAGTATCGTTTTCTTTTAGTTACAGAAAATGTCTCAAATATATTTGATAGTTACAATAGCTGCCATTTACTTACTTGCAAAAATTGCCAAAAGCCAATTTACTTAAAGCCAAAATTGAATAAAGCTCAACAGCCACAACTATTGTGGATTAAAAACTACAAGGAGAACCTGCGCTACTTCTATTAGTTAAATGCTTGAAGAGTCTGCCATAGTCAATATACAGCAGGAAAGAAGCACAATTATTCTTTGAGGACAAGCACTGGTATAACACGACAGTAAAAATTCTTTGGGAGTTAATAATATTACTGAGTTAACATTACGCACTAACAACTTAAATTATATAGAGTTAAATTAAAGCTATTTGTTCTAGGCGAACATTTAGTTTTAAATATTAAAATGCGATCGCTTTACCTGTCTGTCTTGGTGAGAAAATAATCCGTATCAAACCTATACTATCTTTGCACTTAGCAGTTAAATACATTGGAATAACTTTATACCATTTAGCTTGTCTATTTTTTTATCATGGAAAAAATTGTGATTATTACAGGAGGCAGTCGGGGTATTGGTGCTGCCACTGCTCGTCTTGCTGCTCAACAAGGATATAGTGTTTGCGTTAACTATCGACAGAATCGAGAAGTTGCTAATAAAGTAACGGAGGAACTCAAAGAGCTTGGAAGTACTGCAATCTCCGTAGCTGCTAATATTGCTATTGAATCTGATGTAATTAGACTATTTAATACTGTAGACGAACGCCTAGGAAAATTAACCGCTCTAGTTAATAATGCAGGTATCTTGGAGCCGCAGATGCGTGTCGAACAGATGGACAGCGATCGCTTAAATCGAGTTTTTGCTACCAACGTGATTGGGGGATTTTTGTGCGCCAGAGAAGCTATTAAGCGGATGTCTACCAAGCATGGTGGTGTAGGTGGTGCGATAGTTAATGTCTCATCAGGTGCGGCTCGTCTGGGTTCTCCTGGTGAATATGTTGACTACGCAGCATCTAAAGGTGCAATTGATACCCTAACTATCGGACTAGCTCAAGAAGTAGCTGATGAAGGAATTCGCGTCAATGCAGTGCGTCCAGGCTTTATTGATACTGAGATTCATGCTAGTGGTGGCGAACCAAATCGAATTGAGCGCATTAAAGAATTTATTCCCCTGAAAAGAGGTGGTAAAGCAGTTGAAGTTGCCAGAGCAATTTTATGGTTACTATCTAGTGAGGCTTCATACACTACTGGTTCGTTTATCGATGTTACTGGAGGTAAATAAGCATACTGCAAGTCATTTTTTATTCTGGCTGGTAGAGTTTGCGATCGCTTTATAACTTTTTAGGGTATCCATAAAGGCAAAGACGGCGGGGGTATGGAGAGCATCTTTAACGACTGCTGCCTTGATAATTCTTTCTAAAGGCACTGGCAAAGAATATACCTGTAACTCTGAGGGAATTGGCTGTGCTGCAAGCTCAGGAACAACTGCCGCACCCAAACCTTGAATTGCCATGCTCAAAATAGTTGAATCTTCACGCATTTCGTAGGCAATGTTTAATGATTCTTCCGAACCTGACAAATACTTGCGTATCTTTGTCGAGCAGCTTCCAGTCGAAGAAATAATCAAGGGATATGAAGCTAATTGCTGCCAAGTAAGCTTTTTCTGGCTTAAATTTAGGCTACGGGGTAGTAATACTACATATTCATCGTGATAGATGTCCCATGTTTCTAATCCTGCTGGATTAAATAAATGGATTAAACCAATATCCGCCTTACCAGTACGCAGCAAATTTTCGATTTCCAAATCTTCTTCTACTTCGGTTACGCTTACCGTAATTAGGGGAAACTGACTGCGAAACTGAGCGATTAATGTCGGTAAAATATGAGTCGCTCCACTGCGAAAAGATACAAGTCTGACATTTCCTCCTTTCAAACCTTTAACTCGATTGGCTTCGGTTGCCATCTTCTGCAATAGGTTCAATATTTCTCTTGCAGGTAAAATCAATTTCTCTCCCGCGTTGGTTAGATCTGCCCCTTTACGTCCTCTTTTAAATAAAATTATTCCTAGTTGTTCTTCCAAAGTTGCGATCGCATGACTGACTGCTGACTGAGAGATTTCTAAGTGCAAAGCTGCTTCACTAAAGTTTTGATAGTCTGCTACTGCCACTAAAATTCTTAGCTGAGAAATCTTTAATTTGTATGGATCGATTCCACTCATGGGTTAATTTTATAATTTCTACTATTACGTCTATCTTTGGTAAAAGCCGATACATCTATATTTTGCCAACAATATATTTCTTATCTTAGTTTGTCAGCAAGATGTATGAATCTTGCTCATGTTTAGTATGTGTACTTTGTTTTGTTTCTTAAAAAGACAATAGCTACGATTAATGTATTGAAAAGAGATGAGATTTAAACCAGGAGGAAATATGAAAATCATTTTACAGCAAGAAGCAAGAAATATCAGCCAGGATAAATTAGTAAAAAACCAAAAAGATTTAATTGCTCTTGTTAATAAGATGCGTAGCTTTAGTTTTAGATCTAATAGCAAAAAGACTGAAGTATAATCTGGCATTTTAATTGCTTTTTGTTCAAACCAGAGTTACCTCAACGCTTTATTGTTTGACCTGCAATGGGCAATAAATGCTCAAATTCTTTTCTTTTATTTGTAACTAATTGTTCGTAACTATTGGATGTGAACCATGAAAATAAGCAACTTAATTTCCAAAATGATTAAAAGTATTGGGCAAAGCCTAGTAAGTTCTAATCATGAACCTCAAATCGAGAAAAAGTTTGATAAATATGGCGAGCAATATTGGCAAGCATACGATTTTCAGACTAACAGATCTCATTTTTTTGGTTCTGAGCAAGATGTAAGAATCTGGATTGAAAATAGGTATCACAGTTTCTAGATAAATCAAACAAATTCACTATATTGGGAGAAAAACATGAATCATACTAAACACAGTATAAATTTCCATGCTGATAGCAACAGAGTTGAAATAGCCGAAAACAAAATTCTACTAGCAATTAAAAAATTCTGGCAATTCAGTCTTTTTTATGGCGATTATTTGGGAAGCTTACATTCTCATAAAAAGCTATAGGATGAATTTACCTACTAATTTCAATAAACGCAAGCTAAGTAATTCTTTTTCCTAGCTTGCGTTGATAAACAAGTTTCAATCTTTAGTAGATATATAGCATCACGTATATGATTTAATACATTTTCTGGCTTATTGCTTCTTCAAAGCAGTATTAGCGACGATTGATCATTGTGGCACTCGATTGATCCGTAGCCAAAACTAAAACTTCACTCATATTAACGTTGGCTGGACGAGTAGCACAGAAGACTACAATTTCCGCGATATCATCAGGAGTAAGAGGATTGATGCCCTGATAAACCTTTTTTGCTTTGTCTGTATCGCCACGAAACCGCACATTACTAAAATCAGTCTCAACTGTACCAGGATCGACAGAGCTTACGCGGATGGGAGTACCCAACAAATCCATTTTTAACCCTTCTGACAAAGCTCTCACTGCTGCTTTCGTAGCACAATAAACATTTCCCCCAGGATAAGCTTGATGTCCTGCAATTGAGCCTATATTAATAACATGTCCTCGATCGCGTTCCACCATCCCAGGTAAAAGCGATCTGGTCACGTATAATAAACCTTTAAGATTAGTATCGATCATTTCTTCC
>CAKZYI010000923.1 GCA_937884735.1 uncultured Pleurocapsa sp. | reverse complement strand
AAGAAGAACTTAAAGAAATTGTCGCCATTCAAATCAAAGGCATTCAACGCTTATAACGCGAGCAGAAAATTGCGATCGAGCAATCTCCCGCAGCCCAAGATCGCATTGTAGATATTGGTTACGATCCTGCCTATGGGGCGCGTCCCCTCAAACGAGCGATTAGGAGGGAATTACAAAACCCAATTGCAACTAAAATTTTAGACAGTACTTTTACCCCAGGAGACAAAATTATTGTTGATTGTGTGGACAATAAACTAACTTTCAATAAAGCTGTTCCTTTTCCGTTGGAGATAGAAGTAGGCGAGCCTCTTGAACCAGTTAAAACGGAAAAGAAAGCTAAAAAAGCTGCGATCGCTGAAGAAAAGCCTGTGGGGAAAAAGACACCGAAAACCGATGAGAAGCCAGAGGTAGTTTCTTCGGAAAAATAATTGATTGTTACTTATTAGAGACAAGGCATACCTTGTCTGTACTTGTTAGTGGTTAGTTCATGGTTAATATAATTTTGGCATTCGCGATCCTTTGGATTTCAATGTTTATCAGCATCAAAATCGTAAACTTTTTGTTTACTTTTGGAAAATCCTTAGATAATCAAACAAAAACTCAAGACAAAAGCTTATGGAAAAGAATAATTGAGGCTGCTTTGGAATATCTTCAATGGACGAATCTTTCTGCCAGTAATGTCAACGCTCTTCATTCCATTAACCCTTGCGAAATTGAATTAGAGGCGGTAAGTGGTGAAGCAGGTGGAAATATAGAGGGAATAGAAGAAAGCATAAGTGCAATTGCAGAATCAGTAGGAGAAAATATTGCAACGGCGATTGAAAATTTGTCTAATAATTAAATAGTCACATAATGCTTTGATTTTAAAGCTCATAGCTCACAAATTAGAATCTATCGCTGTTAAAAAGATTGCCATCTTGACTAATAGAGCATAATCTAAACTCTGTAATGATCTGATTTTTCTAATTTTTTCTGTAAACTAGAAGACTGGATTTTATATTTATTGTTGTGGGTTATGTCTTACGAATCAAAATTAGATAATAAATCTGGTAAATTCATTAACCCAGCTCAGTTATGCTTACTGGTTTCCGTGGGTTTGCACCTACTGGTTTTAAAATTTGGTATACCAACAATAAAATTTAACGATAATTCTGGCAGAAGAGAAGTATCAATCATTGAGCTTAATTCAGAACAACAGGCTCGCTTACCCGATCTATATCCTCAGTTAAATACTCCAGATGCTCCTATACCAGACATTAGCGATTTTCCTTTGGACAATAGTGAACCTGCAGCACCATTTGCCATACCCCGAGACTTGATTCCAGGAATAGGTAATTCTGGAGATCTTCCCCCATTAATTATTCCTCCTCCACCAGATTTTAGTAATTTACCTCCCATAACAGATATTACCCTTCCTCCTATTGGAGATATATCTAGTCTTCCTCTACCACCAGAAATTAGTCTGGATGATTTTGAAGTCGATCCAGAAAAAGTACCGCCGACGACTAATACAGAGCAGCAAGATAAACCTTTAAAACCTGAAGAACAAGTAAAACCCCAGACTAAACCAGAACCAGAACCAATTGGGAAACCTGAAAAAACTCAACCTGAAGTTAAATTAACGCCAGAACAGATTGCGGCTAAAAGAGTAACCGAAAACCAACAGCGTATTCGTCAACTAAGTCAAAGTTTGACCAAAAATGATGATGGAACTAGTGATGAAGAAGCAAGAAAAAATTATATTGCTTGGTTGACCAAGGTTCAAGATGTAAAGCCAGAAAGTATCGAAGTAACAGGAACTTATCCCAGAGACGCTTGTATCAGAAGACTAAAAGGTACTAGCGTTTATGGTGTTGTGGTTGATAGCTCAGGTAATGTAGTAGCTTTAGATTTAATCAAAGGAGCAAAGTATTCTATTTTTGATAAGGCAGCAGGAGAAGAAATTATCAGAAGTGCTTTGGACAATGACACAGAAAAACCAAAACCTTATCAGGTAACAGTTAACTATGAATATGATGCAGAAATTTGTCCTTCCTTAACTCTTCCTTCTATTCGCAGACGGGAAGAAGCGGAGAAAGAGAAAAAGCAAAATGAGCCTAAACCTAAGCCAGCACCAACACTTACTCCCAAGCCAGACTCTAAACCTGAGCCAGAAGTAGTACCTGAACCCAAGCCCGAACCTAAACCTGAGCCAGCAGTACCCCCTCGCCACACGCCCGAACCTAAAACAGAGCCCGCAGTAGCACCTG
>CAKZYI010000922.1 GCA_937884735.1 uncultured Pleurocapsa sp. | reverse complement strand
GTCTATTTGAATTGAAGCATTTTCGGTGTTGCGATCGATTTCCCTTTCTGCTTCGGGATCGACGGGGTTTTCTAATACGTCATCAAGACGGTTTAAATCTGCTTCTAAATCCTGTAGGGTGCTGCCAAAGTTAACTAGTTGGCTGACGGGGTTTAAAAATTCTGTGGTTAGAGCCTGATAGGCAATCAGCATCCCAATACTCAAGTTACCATTCATCACCCGCAGCCCCCCAATCAGAAGAATGCTAGTGGTAGCCAATGCTGTTAACAGGACGGGGACGGTGTTGAGAATCTGAGAAGGTAAACCCAATTCTTGTTCGGCGTTGAGAGTTTTGGCATAGTAGCCCGCAAACTTAGAAAATAGATCGGACTCCAAACCACTGGCTTTGACGGTTTCAATCATTTGAATCCCCCCAATAGCAATACCTGCTACCTTTCCTGTTTCTTGCGCCAGGCGCATATTAGCGTCTACCCGACTGCGGGATAAATACCTCAACGCCAAAAGATTGGCTGTGGCAAAGGCAATTACAATTAGGGTCAACAGCCAGTCATACATGAACATGATCGAACCATAAAAGACAATCATCACCGTATCGATAACCGTCGTTGCCAACCTACCAGATAAAATACTCGCTACCTTATCGTTAAGCTGGGATCTACTGCTGATTTCTCCTGCATATCTCTGGGCATAAAAACTGGTGGGCAAACGCAAAATATGCCAGAAAAAAGCTCCAGACATCGAAGCCGATAGCTTCAACATTAGTTTCCGAAGATAAGTCAACCGCAGTCGAGCCAGCACGCCCCGAATTGCCGTGGTAAAAACCATCCCCAAAATTAACGGACGCACCCATTCTTGACGACCCTGTACTAGAATTTCATCAATAAATACTTGGGTAAATGCGGGTACCGCTAGCCGTGGAATAGTTAAAATCAGACCAGCTAACAGGCAAAAAATAACAGCTTGGCGGGAGTTTTGAAGCCGAGAAGTTAATGCAGGAATAATTCCTTTTTTTCGTCCCCCTGGTTCAAAGTCTTCTCCTGGCTCCATGACCAGGACGACTCCCGTATAGTTGCGATCAAATTCATCATAGGTAACAGTCCGCGGACCACTGGCAGGATCGTTGAGGTAAACCTTTTCTTCCCCAAAACCTTCGAGGACTAAAAAATGATTGAAGCCCCAGAAAACAATATAGGGCGGTTCGATCGAACGAGCAGATTCTAAGGATTTTTTGAATCCTTTTGCCTGTAGACCATATAAACGAGCTGCCTTAAGTACGTTAGAAGCTTTACTGCCATCTCGCGAGACTCCACAGTCACGACGTAGCTGAGTCAGAGGCACAATGCGTTTGTAGTAAGCAAGGATGATACCCAAAGCCGCAGCTCCACATTCTACAGCTTCCATCTGTAACAAAGTAGGAGTCTTAACTCTTGCGGAAGATTGCTTTTTGGAAAGAAATTTATCGATAAAAGCTAACATATTTCATTAGCTGATTAATTTGGTATCGATAATTATGGAATTTTCTAGTTGACTACAAGCCCTAATAAAGTCCAGTCAGAGAGCGAAATATAGGAATTACATAGGCGATGGGTGCAATCTTGCCGACTAGATCTTTAACTGAAGCCGTTGTTCCTGGAGATATCTGAATCTCAGGACCATCAGATGAAGACCATTCGTAACCGCTGACATTGTTGGGGTCTAGCTGCATTTCGGCAAACACTTGAACAGGCGCGCTCCCCCCCACGCTACGCATTAAATCGTCTGCAACATTCCTGTTACCAATAATGGTGGACATGTCTTCTGGGGTGACAGGAAAAGCGGACACCTGAGTAACTTCTCCGAGGATTCCGCCAAAACGTTCTCGTTTGACAATACTAGGAGTAATCTGAACGCTCATTCCAGGCTTTACTTTTTTCCCCGCACTGCTAGAAAAATAAGTCACCCCAACCAACTTAGAATCTTCTTGTTCGGCTTCGATAGTGGCAATTCTGACCCCCGTACCCACAATCTGACCTGGCACAACGGCTACTTCTAAAACTTTGCCATCGTGTTTGCTTACTACCCGACCTTTTTCGGCAATTTCTCCTTCTATTTGAGCAATGCGGTTTCTGACTTCTTGAATCCTACTATTGCGATCGAAGGAAGTTTCTAAGTCTTCACGGTCTGTTCGAGCTAATTGGGTATCAATCTCCTGAATCTTATTTCTCAGGTCGTCAATTTGATTGAGACTTTGGAGATATTGTCGTTGAATATTGGCTTCTTCTACATCCAACTGCTTGAGCTTGCTTTGAAAATCGTTGATTTGATTGAGATTTTGCAGATATGTTCCTTGAGTATTGGTTTCTTCTACATCTAACTGCTTGAGCTGGGTTTCTAGTTGGGATAGGTTCGATAGGCTGTTGAGATATTCTCTTTCTGTATTGAGCAGCACGTCCCCAGTGATCAACTGGTCATCGAGTAATTTACGATAGCTTTCAATCCTTGACTCTAGGGTAGGAATCAGTTTTTTAGCTTGAGTAATTCTCTCGTTGAGACTCTCCCTATTTTTTTCCAGAGACAATAGGCTTTTTTCCCTCAACTCTGGGACCAAACCTTGAAAATTGTTTAGACCACTTTCTAGGTTGCGTCGATTCTGAGCCAGGGATGCAGAGCTTCTGTCTCTTAAATCTCTTTCAATTTCAGCCCTACGTAGACTTTCTTCTAGATTAATTTTTTGTTGAGTTAGGCTGTTACGCTGTCCTGTCAATTGTCTGATTTGCAGGTCGCTACTATTTTTACTCAGGTCTAATAGCTCTGTCAGCTTTGTTTTCTCTTGGTCTAGCTGTTGTACTAAGGCTGGTTGACTAATAGTACCCAACAGGTCGCCCTTTTTAACTGTTTCTCCTGACTTTACTTTTAACTCTACTACTTGTCCATTGCCAGGAGACTGGAGTCCAACTACTCGACGAGGCTGGATCAGGACACCTTGACCATTTACCGTTAAAGGAATTCTGCCAAAAATACTCCAGAGCAATGCCACCCCCACTAAAGAAGCTGCTGTATAGAGGGGCAGCCAGGCTTTGGGATCGACTACCTTGAGGGTTTGGTCTAGTCTTTCTGGGGAAGATAAACGTTCTAATGCTTCTTGTCGAAACATTTTCTTACTGTCTGTCATGATATTATTAATTTAGCTAACTCGTAATCTATTCAACATCCAATCAAGCATAGCTACACCAAAGA
>CAKZYI010000921.1 GCA_937884735.1 uncultured Pleurocapsa sp. | reverse complement strand
GCACGCAGTTGGTGGCTGGGCTGCTGTAGTTGGTGCGGCAATTTTAGGTCCTAGATTAGGCAAATATCAAAACGGCAGAATTAGCGCAATTCCTGGGCATAACATGGGATTTGCAACGTTAGGCTGTTTGATTTTATGGATTGGTTGGTTTGGTTTCAACCCTGGTTCAGAACTTGCGGCAACAGCTAATGTTCCTTACATCGCAGTAACTACTAACCTAGCAGCAGCAGCAGGTGGTGTAGCAGCTACATTGACCTCTTGGATAAAAGATGGTAAGCCTGATTTATCGATGGTGATCAACGGTATTTTGGCTGGTTTAGTTGGTATTACTGCTGGTTGTGCTGATGTAGATTATTGGGAAGCTGTTGTTATTGGTTTAATTGCAGGTATTATTGTTGTTTTCTCAGTTGCTTTCTTTGACAGCATCAAGATAGATGACCCTGTGGGTGCAACTTCTGTTCACCTTGTATGTGGTATTTGGGGAACTTTAGCAGTTGGTATTTTTGGTACTGGTAATATTGTTACTCAAATCATTGGTATCGTTGCAATTGGTGCGTTTACTGTTATCTTTAGCGCCATTGTGTGGACTATTCTCAAGGTGACTATTGGTATTCGGGTAGACGAACACGAAGAAAGAGTTGGTTTGGATATCAGCGAACACGGTATGGAAGCATACAGTGGATTTGTTAAAGAAGCTGATGTTTTATCTGCTGGTAGCTCTGGTATTGGTATTGGCGCAACTCCTGCTGAAAGCTCAGAATTTTAATTTAAAAGATTTCAGCATAGCTTAATTTATCTTATTCATGCGATCGCTTTTTCTACATTGCGATCGCTTTATTTTTATTAAATTTTATATTAAAACATTGGTGGCACAGTTAAGCCTAGAAGAGACTGTTGCGAAGCATTTAGATTTTTACCCTGAATCAATACCCCAAAGCCACCTAAGCCCGTTGGATCGATTAACTGGTGTAAAGCATCGCGACGTTGAAATATTTCGTTGATATCAAATTTGCCACTAGAGAGTTCGTTTAAACGATCTCCTATTCCCAAAGCCATTAAAAATAGACCCTGTTGGGTGTAGCCAAGGGTTTCTAAACCCCATCGTTCTCCTTGGCGTTCTAAAGCAGTAAAGTCTACATGAGCAGTTATATCTTGGTAGCCAAGATTGGCATAGGGATTATTGTGACGGCGATGTTGAAAGTAGCATTGCAATGTACCTTGAGTGCGACTAGGACGATAATATTTGGCAGCAGGATAGCCATAATCTATGGTTAAGACGTATCCTTGCTTCAAACTACTAGAAACTGTTTTAAGCCAATCTAGAGCTTTTAGGTTAACTTCTGTGCGATAGTTTGGAGGGTATTGAGATTTGGATAAATCAATCTCTACCAAATCAAAATACTGATTTATTCTGTCATCAGAAAGAGAGTCGATAGTCTCGGTCAATTCTCCTTGTTCCAAACTAAGATGAACCTCTTGAAGTTTATCTCGATTTTTGTTGACTATATGAACAGGAAAAGCATCAACTAGTTCATTAGAAAAAAAACAGCCCACAATACTTTCTTGGGCAATATCAGACCAAGTTTTCCATGTCACATCTAAAGCTGTAAAGGATGTTAGTAAATGCTGCTGTACTGCTACTAATGCAGGTGACTGTTCGACTATCGTATATCTAAGAGCTTGAGTAAATAATCTATCATTTTCCAGTTGAAAGTAGTTTAAAACATCTTGAGCTAGTTCTCCATTTCCCGCACCCATCTCCACTAGGTAAAAAGGATTGGGACAGCCCAAGTTATGCCACATTTGTTTAAACTGAATCCCTAGTAATTCCCCAAAATCTTTACCCAGGGAAGATGAGGTGAAAAAATCTCCTTCTTTGCCGATTTTGGTAATTCCCGAATTGTAGTAACCATAATCAGGATGATACAAAGCAATATCCATATATTTAGCAAAAGATATGCGCTGATGGGAAGAACTGGCAATTTCTGCTTCCAGAATCTTTTGTAAAGCTTGAGAATTTAAAAATTCTGGCGAATTCATAATTAAAATGCTATCAATTTAAAACCATATCTTTAAATTATCTAATTAAGAGGACTATTCTCAAGGTGTCACAATTATACTCGGTTTGAGTATTGATTGATGTAAGCTGTGGAGGAATTTAGTTTTTCTAGCCAGAAATGCTCCAAAGAGATCTAAGGTCTATACTTGGATTCTTGATGAATAAGATATGGTGTAAATTGATTTAAACGATCAAAAGTGAATGAGTGGTTTAAAAAACAAGATTAAAGCAGCTACCTTGGTTGATATTCTCCAAAATCGGGCGAGAGAACAACCTCATCAGATAATCTATAATTTTTTAGTGGATGGAGAGAGCGAGGAAATTAGCCTGACCTATGGAGAGCTAGAACAAAAGGCTAAAGCAATCGCGGCTCATCTTCAATCGGTCGCTTCTCCCCAAGACAGAGTATTATTACTTTATCCTGCTGGATTAGACTACATCACTGCTTTTTTTGGCTGTCTGTATGCTGGAGTAATAGCTATTCCTGCTTATCCTCCCCGACCCAATCGTTCTTTAAATCGCATTCAAAATATTCTTCAAAATGCTCAAACTGACTTAGCATTAACCAATAGTGATACTTTTAAAAGTCTAGAAAAACAGCTAGAAAAAACTCCAGACCTGAAAAACCTACGCTGGATTGCAACCAACACTATTGCATCTCATCAGGCGGAAAATTGGCGCGAACCTAGTCTATCAGAAGACAATGTGGCGTTTTTGCAGTATACTTCAGGCTCAACGGCAGAACCAAAAGGGGTGAAAATAGCCTATGAGAACTTGCTTCACAACCTCGAAGCCATTCATCGCTGTTTTAGACATTCTCCTCAAAGTAAAGGGGTAATCTGGTTGCCTCCTTATCATGATATGGGTTTGATTGGCGGCATTCTCCAACCTTTGTACGGAGGATTTCCCGTGACTCTTATGTCACCGTTGATATTTTTGCAAAATCCAATACGCTGGTTAAAAGCTATTTCCCATAATAGAGCGACAACTAGTGGTGGACCAAATTTTGCTTATGACCTGTGTGTGCGTAAATTTAAGCCCGAACAGTCAACAGATTTGGATTTGAGTAGTTGGCAGGTAGCATTTAATGGTGCAGAACCAATCAATCATGAAACCCTAAATCAATTTGCCGCAACTTTTGCCCCCTATGGATTCGATCCATCAGCATTCTATCCCTGCTATGGTATGGCGGAAGCAACTTTAATCATTTCTGGAGGGTCAGGAGAGAATGCGGTTGTAACCAAAACTGTCCAAAGAAAGGCTTTAGAAGAAAATAAGATTATTTCTGGTGATGCTAGGGATACTTCTCCTCATACTCTGGTTAGCTGTGGCAGAAGTTTAATCGATCAAAAAATAGCGATCGCAAACCCTGAAACTCTTGTCAGTTGCCAAGCAGGAGAGGTGGGAGAAATTTGGGTATCGGGTTCTAGCATTGCCCAAGGCTATTGGAAACAGCCAGAGATAACAGAAACCACTTTTAATGCTTATCTCAAGGATACAAAAGCAGGGCCTTTTTTGCGTACTGGTGATTTGGGTTTCTTGGATCGAGGAGAATTATTTTTCACTGGTCGCCTCAAAGACATGATTGTCATCAAAGGGCGCAATCACTATCCCCAAGATATAGAAAAAACCGTAGAAGAAACAAGTTCTTGGATTAGACCAGGGGGTGTTGCCAGTTTTTCTATTGATATAGAAGGAGAGGAAAAACTAATTGTTTTGGCGGAAGTGGAACGTCGTTACTGGAGTAGTAATCGTTCTCGTGCTAAGTCTAATGGCAATTCTAACGTTGATATTATCGATGTTAAAGATTTGACTCAATTAATTTAACGAGAAATTGCCAAAAATCTCGATTTACAGGTACATACAACTTTATTGCTCAAGCCTGGTAGTCTTCCTAAAACCTCTAGTGGCAAAATTCAACGTCATGCTTGTCGTGCTGAATTTTTGACCAATACTTTAGAAGGATTGCCTGTTTAGAAAACAAGAAAGAATAACAGGGTAATCTCGGCTATTCTGCCCTACCTTTTTCACTCAATTTGCATAGGATATTTGTTTGAAACCTATAGAGAAAACAAGCAAATTTCTTAGAGCAAATTAAGGGAGGACAGGAATATGAAAAGCTCTATTTTTGGATCTAACATGGTATTAGCGATCGCTTTTACTATTACTTTAGCAACTGTTGCTCAACCGCAAACAGCATCAGAACAAATTTTAGAAATTGCTGCTAGCGCATTAAACGCTGTATTTAGAAGTAGACAGCCTCAATCACAGGTTATTGAATAAAATACTGCTACTAATATCTCTAGGCAAACAATCCAACAATCTTTTCACCAGTCTTTTAATTAAACCTTGCTTACTATTTAATTAATTGTTTACTGCTCAAATATTTGCACCGATATTTATCAAAAGCAACTTCAACTAAATTTAGTCGGGTTTATTTTTCTTTTAATTATTAGACCAATAGCAATTTCAAAATACCCAGCTATTTCCAAAGCAAAGCGATCGATACTTTTAGGCGAATCTAAAGTAATAGAATAAACAAAATCAATTACTAATGTTTTGATTAAATCGATAAAGCAACTTTGTTCAACTGGATGTCTAAAGTTAACAGAGTTAGCTCTTGAATTTTGGACAATAAAGTTATTTAGTATAGTGCTGTCTGCCAGTAATATTGCCTGACAAATACATAGTAAAATAGCTTCGCTATCTCTTAAAAATTCAGCTTTAGTTAATGTTTCTAGCTTAATATGTTGAGCATCTAGCTGTTTCAAATTGTACTGCGAACTAACAATAGATTGTTCTACTTTGGTAAAAGCATTAATCAAAATAATGTTAATTTGTTTCAAAATAAAGCTGACAACTTCCAATCTTTTTTGATCTCTTTTGGCAGATAAATCAACAACATTAGGTTTATGTTCAATTAATGACAAATTCGCTTTATTTTGACTATTTAAATAAACAATTCGGTTGTCATTGAAGTTATCGTTATACTGAACTAACTGTTCTTGGATGGAACTGAGGCTAAATAAATTAAAATTTGGCATTTCCTGACGACATCTAAGACAAAACCACAAAACCTTGTTTGGGTAAAGATGACGAAGTAAAGTGCCAGAGCAAATGGGACAAAGGGTTTTCATTTCTCTTTGGTCTATATAAGACCAAGACGAGTATTTTTAAGCTCGTTTTAATTTGACAAGATCCCCTAAATTACTGTCTATGCACAAACATATTTTAAAAATATTCATTTTTATTATCGTCTTATTTTATTTTTTAAATCTCATATTTTCAACACGATTATAGACAAATGTACTAAGGATTTGATAGTCAATTATCAACGAAAATAAATTAATTAAACTGTTTAAAGTAAGCTTTTTTTATTATTTGACTTTAAACTTAGATTCTCATCTGAATTATTACATCCGTAAAATTACTGAATAATTACTGTTATTTTCAGAACAAATCTGATTAGTTGACTATTGATTTGATAACAATATAGACTTATATTAAAAGGTTTTTCGCTCGATCGAGATACTTTTAACGCTATACATGCGATCGCTTTTCCTATTTTCTTGTTCTTACACCACCTATAGGTTACCGAACTAAATTATACAGATGTATAGCAATACACAATTTTGTTGGTCAATTTTATCAAATTGCTATTTAATAACCGCTTTGTTCTCAGTGTTTTAAATAAATTTTTACGACTACATATCTAATCTTATTTTTTTGGCAGGCTTAAAATAGAGTTCTGGTTCTTGTCAATTAATAATTATAGTTATTTTTATCTTCTAGATTGTAGATTTTATGGACTATATTTGAATAGCAAAAACTCATTTAAAGCAATTTACTTGGGGCAATAACTTTAAGTAATCTAGCATGACTGCTAATAAAATGAAGGTTCAAACTATTAAGCCACATCTGGCAACACTTATATTAATAGGAATTATTTTACTTGGAGGATTAATAGTCTTTTTTTGGGCAATAGGTTTAGGGGTAATTACTGATATTTTCGCTTATTTGAACTTGCTGCAAGAAAATCCTCCAGTGTGGGTTGAAGCTCCTGTAGTAATGAGCAGATTTTTGCTTTTGCCATCGATAATTATTTTTGGCTTAGTATTTATAATCACCAAAATTTCTCCCGAACCTAAAGTATGGTCTAGATTTATTGTTATTGCTATTTTATTAATTTTAACTGTGCGCTATGTTCAATGGCGATCGCTTGCTACTTTAAATTTAGATAATCCTATTGATGGTACTTTCAGTATTGCTTTATTCTTATTAGAAATATTTGTTCTATTTAATAGTAGTCTTAAGCTATTTTTGATGGTTAAAGTCAAAGATAATCGGTGGAAAAGAAATGAGCTAGCCGCAGCAATAATTGAAAAAAAGTTCAATCCTACTGTAGATATTTTTATTCCTACTTATGACGAGCCAGAGTTTATTTTGCGTCGCACAGTAATTGGCTGTCAGACTATTGATTATGAAGCAAAAACAGTTTATTTATTAGATGATACTAATCGTGCTAATGTTGCCAATCTGGCAGATGAATTGGGCTGTAAATATATTACTCGCTCCAATAATACCCATGCCAAAGCAGGTAACATCAATCATGCTCTTCCTTTGACCAAAGGAGAATTTATTGCTCTATTTGATGCCGATTTTATCCCTACAAGCAATTTTTTAGAACGAACTTTAGGCTTTTTTCAAGATCGAAAACTGGCGTTGCTACAAACTCCGCAAAATTTTTATAATATCGATCCCATTGCCCGTAATTTAGGCTTAGAAGATGTATTAACCCCAGAAGAGGAAGTATTCTATCGCCAACTTCAACCCATCAAAGATGCTGCGGGTAGCGTAGTCTGTGCGGGGCCTTCTTTTGTGGTGCGAAGAGAAGCTTTAGAGTCTATTGGTGGCTTCGTGACAGACTCCTTGAGTGAAGATTATTTTACAGGGATACGTTTATCTTCTAAAGGCTATCGTCTGGCTTATATTGATGAAAAACTAAGTGCGGGCTTGGCTGCGGAAAATATTGCTGACCACGCAAAACAAAGGTTGCGTTGGGCGAGGGGAACTTTGCAAGCATTTTTTATTAACTCCAACCCTTTAACTATTTCAGGCTTAAGTTTTATTCAAAGATTAGCTCATCTAGAAGGTTTACTTCATTGGTTTGGTAGTATTGCCAGTGTCTTTTTCTTATTGATGCCTTTGGGCTATGCTTTTCTCCAAATTATTCCGATAAGAGCAACAACCGATGAATTTCTCTTTTTCTTTTTACCCTATTACATAACAAGAATAACCGTCTTTTCTTGGCTCAATTATCGATCGCGTTCGGCTATATTGTCTAATATTTATGGTTTAGTTTTGGCGTTTCCCCAAGCAATAACAGTAATTCAAGCTATGTTAAATCCTTTTTCCCAAGGTTTTGATGTGACTCCCAAGGGAGTAAAAAGCGATCGCTTTTTGTTTAACTGGAAACTAGCTTTCCCCTTATTAATTCTGTTTATTTTTACTGCAATTAGTCTGTGGTCAAATATATATGCTTGCATAATTGCAGCGATGCACGAATCTCCTGCTATCGATCAAAAAAAGCTGGGTTTAAACTTAGGCTGGATTTGGAGTACATATAATTTATTATCCCTTGGAGGTGCATTACTAATTTTATTAGATGTTCCCAAGCTAAGTTTACACGAGTGGTTCAACTTAAGAAGGACGATTAAATTAGAAATCAAGACAATAGATGGAGAAATCAAAACCTACTGGGGAATTACAACTCGCATTTCTGAAGTAGGCGCGGAAATATCTTTAACTCAGTTGGGAATTGATAAATTGATTCAGGGAGAAACTATTTCTGCAAATCTATTTATCTTAGAAGAAGATATCAATCTATCAGGTCAAATTACCAAAACGAATATAGTTGAAGAATTTTATATTCTACATATAGACTTTGATACTATTAGTTTAGAACAAGAAAGAAAACTAATTGCTTTATTATTTTGTCGCCCTGGACAGTGGAAAAGAAAAAATAGCCCAGGAGAATTATATTCGGTTTGGCTAATGTTTAAAATACTACTTCGACCCAAAGTAATATTCGATCGCCAGCCAAAAATTAACGGCATCGATGTCGCGCAGACGTAAAGTTTGTTAACTACTCAAAATTGTCCTAACTGTTGATATTTGCATCTATGCAATTTTCTATATAGACGAGGTTTAACAATGATTATTCTTGGTTATAGAACACTCGATTTAGTTAACCATAAAAACATTTAGTAATATTAGGAAATCCAAAGAGTGCATAACAGCATGGCTACCCAACGCCAAAAATATTTAAGATTTGGAAGGAAATTTGTAGCAAATACCTGCCTGTTTAAAACGACGTAAAACTTCTCCTAGGCGATCGCAATCTGCAATCAAACTAATCCTGACATAGCCTTCTCCTGCCTCTCCAAAAGCATTCCCTGGGGTAATTACCACCCCTGTTTGCTGCAAGACATCGAGGGCAAACTCCGTCGATTCTTGTCCTACGGGAGTTTCTACCCAAAGATACATGGTTGCTTTAGAAGGGGCTATATTCCAGCCTAATTCCCCCAAGCCTTCAATCAAAAAGTCTCTTCTAGTACTGTAGCGATGCTGTACATCTTTGATGTATTTATCGGGTAGTTGCAAAGCGGTTTCCGCTGCTTTTTGCACGGCGGAAAATATACCATAGTCCAAGTTAGTTTTAAGAGTCCGCAAGCCTTGGATAATTGTGGAGTTACCCACCACAAAACCCACACGCCAACCAGCCATATTGTATGTTTTAGATAAGGTGTGGAATTCTACGCCAATTTCTTTTGCCCCTGGTATTTCCAATAAGGATGTAGGCTGATAACCATCAAAAGCCAACTCTGCATAACAAAGATCGTGAACTAGAAGTATTTGGTAGTGACGAGCAAACTGAACTGCTTCCTCAAAAAATTCTTTGGGTGCGGTGGCGGTAGTGGGGTTATTGGGATAATTGAAGTAAAGGATCTTGGCTTTTTGCGCTACATCTTCAGGAATTTTGCTAAAGTCAATCAGCCAATTTTGATCTGCGGACAAATGTATGGGATAAATTTCTGCCCCTGCAATCAAAGGCCCTCTAAAATGGGCAGGATAAGAGGGAGTGGGAACAAGAATAACGTCTCCAGGATCGACATAAGCCATAGCCAAATGTCCCAAACCTTCTTTTGAGCCAATTAGGGGTAGAGCTTCGCTATCAGGGCTTAATTCAACCCCATAGCAACGCTTATACCAGGTTGTGATTGCTCGGCGAAAACTAGTAGTTCCTTCAAAGGGTGGATAGCCGTGATTTAGAGGATCTTGAAGCGCAGCGATCGCAGCATCGATTACGGGTTGAGGCGCAGCACCATCAGGATTACCCATTCCCAAATCTATTAAATCTAATCCTTGTTCTCTGGCGCGGGCTTTTAATTCGTCTAAACGTGCAAATACGTAGGGAGGTAATGCGCTTAAACGCTGGGCGCGACTAATCCAATCTAAACTCATATCAAAAGCTAACAGTTTACATAACTTCTTATTGTCTCATTAATTGTTCTGTTTTGGGTTTAAAGCTAATCCCTAAAGGCTAATAGGAATTAGGGCGTGTAATCAATTAGAAGAAAAGAGCTTTTTTCGTGATGGAAGCATTCCCTAGCGGATTGAAAATCCGCGGGGTCTTCCATCCTTTTAACGACCTACTTCGTCGAAAAATAACCTCCGTAGCTATGCTACTCAGAACATTTTTCTCCTTGTATCTCGATAAAATCCTCTCAACGCTGAGGAAGCCCGCTTGCCAAGCATCTGTTACCCTTAATTGATCACACGCCCTAGCTTTAAGCTTTATTAGATATTTGAATTTATTACTATGTTTTTAAGCTGTAGTTATTTAGCTTAACAGAGTTACTGAACTGTAATTTTATGTTTGATTAGCTCTTCGGGTTTGATTGCGCCTTTTTCGGTAATGATTGCGGTAATTAGTTCTGCGGGGGTAACATCAAAAGCTGGAGTATAAAATTCTGCCCCTTTTGCACATATGGAACTATTGTTTATTTCAAATACTTCGGTGGCATCTCTTTGCTCAATGGGAATTAGACCACCATTATTAAGCTCAAAATCAATAGTAGAAAAAGGTGCAGCAACATAAAAAGGAATATTGTGGGCTTTGGCTGCGATCGCTACAGAATAAGTCCCAATCTTATTGGCTGCATCTCCATTGGCTGCAATACGATCTGCCCCCACAACTACTACATCTATCATCTTTTGCTGCATACAGTGCGCTGCCATATTATCGGTAATTACCGTGACAGGTATATTTTCTTGGACGCATTCCCAAGCAGTTAGTTTTGCTCCTTGGAGACGGGGACGAGTTTCATCGGCATACACTTTCTCGAGGCGATCTTCGCGCCAGGCAGATCGAATTACTCCCAAGGCTGTACCATAACCAGCCGTAGCCAATGCCCCTGCATTGCAGTGAGTTAAAATTCTCAGTTTTTCTGGATTGCTAGGTAATACTTCTATACCGCGATCGCCAATTGCCTGACAGGTGGCTAAATCTTCAGATTGAATATCTTTTGCCGTCTTTAGTAGGGTATCTTTAATGTTCTCTACTGAATCCGTTTCTTCGTAAGCTGTTCTCAGCATTCTGGAGATCGCCCAGAATAAATTTACTGCCGTAGGACGAGTTTGACGTAATAAATTAGCTACTTCTTCCAAATGTTTGAGAAATTTAGCGCGATCGTTTGTATCGATTTCCATCGCACCTAAATACATCCCATAGGCTGCGGCAACTCCAATCGCTGGCGCACCCCGCACAATCATAGTCTTAATTGCTTTTGCCATATCATCACTACGACCAATAAGCACCCTATTATATTCTTCTGGTAAACGAGTCTGGTCGATCAGGGATACACGACCGTCTTGCCAAATGACAGGATAAATTGGGCTGAAATTTGAGTTCATAGAGAGACTGCACGTTTTTGAATTTGCTCCTATATATTTTAGTATCTAATCTCCAAGAGAAACTTTACTAGTTAGGTTATAACAGAGCTAATTTACATTAGCAGTGAGTATATTATGAGGCAAATAAAAAAAAGACTTTCACGAATAAAAAATCTTGGAGGCAAGCCTTTTTTGGCGTTGCGTAGCCATGGAGTTATGCTTATCGCTATTGCAGTTTTGATCGTCTTTTCTGTAATCAGCTTAAAAAGCCCCTTACTTTCTGGTGAATTATCAGCAGAAATATTAGGAGAAACCCTTGTAATAGACGATCTAACTTTGCCTCCTACCCACCCTGATGAACCTGCCGAATATACATATACAGAAAGATTCTCGCCTGAGAATGCTCTAGATAATATATCTCAAATTCAAAATGCTTTATCTAGCTTTCAAAAGCTTACTATTAAAGCAGAAAGTATTCTAGAACAGAAAGAGCTTGATGAAGTAGGTAATACCCTTTGGGAAATACAATATTTAGCATTTCCCAATTGGATTGGTGGTGTACAAGGAACGATCGAAAAGCAGAATTATTTGATTAAGAAACTGGAACTAGAATTAGCACAAAAACAATACCATGATGGAGAAGTAGAACAAACCATTTTAGCTTCAAAAGCTGCTGATTACGAGTTGGCAAAACAGAATTTTCTGGAGTTTTGGACATCTTTTACTATGAGTGATTGAGCAATTTTTCAATCAATTTTTATTGCTCTAAAATGGTCAACGGTATTGTTTGAAAATTGTTTAGTCTAGAGAGATAGCATTCATGACGATTGCAATAATTCTTTTACCTGTAAGACCATTATTATTCTCAGCTTCAAATGTAGCTACAAAAAATCCCTGAAATTATCAAAAATTCAAGGATTTAAAAATTATTCAGCTAGTTTTGATGATCAGCTCATTACGAGTTTTCTTTGTTGCTATTAGAATCTCTTTCTAATAAATCTTCTAGAAATTGAAATGAAATGTCTTCTGTTTCGTATTCTGATTCTGTAAGCTCTTGGTTTTTATTGCTTTCGCTCTCTAAATCTTGATCCTGACTATTTAGTTGATCTAACCAGCCGCTAATATCCTCAGAATTTTGGCTAGGAGTTTCCAAACTATCTAACCATGTAGATATATTATTCATATCATTAGAGCGATCGTCTTCAGATAAGTCAGTTATCTCAGCTACGTTACTGCTCAATAAGTCTGAAGTACCATCTGATGATGATTCATCAAAACCTAAATCATCTAAGCTAATCTCGACATTATTGCCATCGATATCTAGATTATTTATCGATTCATCTTCAACATCATCAAAAGTGATATCATCTAAACTGATATCTTTTGACGCATCAATATCATCAAAAGTAATCTCATCCAGACTAATATCTGTTGAGCCTTGAGTGCTATCTAAACTTGTTTCTTCTAGACTGGCATTCATTGAGTTATCGATATCATCAAAAGTAATTTCATCCAGGCTAATATCTATATTTTCTGATGTAGTTTCGGCATCGCCAATCACTTTGTCAGCAAAACTTCTATCCGTTGAAAAATCACTGGAAATGTCAGTACTAAGATCTATTTCTTCAATTTCAGGAGATTCAGTGCGATCACGATTGAAAAAGCCTGAAGCGGCTGCTG
>CAKZYI010000920.1 GCA_937884735.1 uncultured Pleurocapsa sp. | reverse complement strand
GAAATTGAGCGCATTTGGGAACAACAGCGCAAAACCGCCATCATGATTACCCACAGTATTGATGAAGCCTTGCTGCTATCCGATCGCATTATCATGATGACCAAAGGTCCCGCAGCCTCCATTGACCAAGTACTAGAAGTTCCTTTCCCCCGTCCGCGCGATCGCACCACCGTAGAAAATCATCCCGAATACCTAAAATTAAAACAAGAAATGGAAGATCATTTATATCGGGAAACTAGGGCAGTAGAAGAGGCGAGGATTAGTCATTAGTTATTGGTCATTAGTCATTGGTCATTAGTTATTGGTCATAAATAACAAGTAACAAAGGACAAAAGACAAAGAACAAAAAACATTTAGCAAGAGGAATAAAATTATGCCTATTTCCGAAATCACCACAAAACTATTAGCAGCCAAGAAAGAAAAAGGAATCACCTTTGAAGATTTAGAAAAAGCAGTGGGATTAGATGAAACTTGGGTTGCATCAGTAATCTATCGTCAAGCTAGTGCCAGCATCGAAGAAGCAACCAAAATTGTTACTACTTTGGGTTTGCCTGAATCAATGGCTGAAGAGTTAACAATTCCACCCCTCAAAGGATCTTTAGAGCCTCAAATACCTACCGATCCTTTAATCTACCGTTTCTATGAAATTATGCAGGTATATGGAATGCCCATCAAAGCCGTAGTCCATGAAAAATTTGGCGATGGAATTATGAGTGCGATTGACTTTTCTGTAGAAGTTGATAAAATACCCGATCCTAAAGGCGATCGCGTCCAGATTACCATGTGTGGTAAATTCTTACCTTATAAAAAATGGTAACACCGTAGAGTGGGCTTGATTGCATTGCACTAAAGCACTCGCTTCGCATCGCCCACTGTCTAGCCTTTGATGCGATCGCCCTAAGTTCTTTTTAGTTTTCGATACGCCCTGTGCGACTTTTAAAAGTCCTAACCCCCTCTAATCTCCCCCAAGCTTGGGGGAGACCATTCGTTTCCTCCCCAAAGCTGTAGAGTGGGCAATGCGATCGCTTTTATTCTTCATTATCGATACATAAATTATTGCCCACCAAAACCCAAACAAAATCAACGATTGTTAGTTGTCAATTATCAATTGTCCATTTGATTTAATGAAATGTCCATCAAAACTATTCCTAGAAAACAATTTAAGCTAATCGGCAAACAGCAGCTATCAGAATACATTACGGGGTTATCCTGGTCGCCCGATGGTAATCTGGCAATTATCACTGCTGCGGGAGAGTTGGCTATGTGGCAGTCGGGGAAATTAAGCTTACTGACATCTCCTAGTAATGATTCTTTAGACTGTATTGATTTTTCTAGCGATGGGAAGTACATAGCTGTAGCGGGACAAAAAGGCGAAGTACAGATTTGGCAAGCTGCTGAAAATCTCGATTTTAAATTGGTTACTACTATTAATAACGAAAAAGCCTGGATTGATTCTTTGGCATGGCATCCAATAGAAAATCTTTTGGCTTTTGGGGTAAATCGTCAAATACAAGTTTGGGATGCAGATCGGCAAATTGCGATCGCCAATTTAGAATTTAGCAATTCTTCTGTCTTTAATCTTGCTTGGCATCCTCAAGGACATTTATTAGCAGCTAGCGGACATGGTGGAGTCAAAGTATGGCATAAGGGAAACTGGTCTAAAACCCCCTATTTTTTGCAAGTACCAGGGGCTAGCTTGGATTGCTCTTGGTCGTCGGATGGAACTTATCTCGCTTCGGGAAACCTCGATCGCACTATTTCTCTTCTTCATTGGGATAATCCTCCACCTTGGTTGATGCAAGGATTTCCAGGGAAAGTCAGTCTGGTAGCTTGGTCGGATGGTCTAGATAAACCATTATTGGCAGCAGCTTGTCAGGAGGGGATAAGTATTTGGCAGCAGCAGCAAAACAAATGGCAAAGTTATATTTAGCGCCATGAAAAGACAGTAAAAGCGATCGCTTTTTCCCCCAATTCTTATTTACTCGCTTCCACTGGCGACGATGGCAGTGTTTCCCTTTGGCAGGGTAGAAAGCTAGTACAAACTCTTGTAACAAATAATAATGGGTTTTTTTGTTTGGCTTGGCATCCCCAAGGAAAATACATGGCAGCAGGAGGACAAAACGGAGAATTAATTATTTGGCAACAGTCTAGTTCGAGAAAAGGGTTTGGTCATTGAGCATTTAACATTTAACATTTAACATTGAGCATTAAGTACTAATCATTGAAGATTTACTAATTTATAGAATTATGAATTTATTCGCTAAATCTAATCAGAAAACTAATTCCAAAAGTATTCAACAAATTAAGGATTGGACTTATCAAAGATTAAATATAGATTCAGAAATAACCATCTCCATTAATCAACTGCAATGTCACGAGCAAGGCTGTCCCCCCGTAGAAACGGTAATTGTCGTGATGACTTCTCCTCCACAACAATACAAAATCCACAAACCCATATCAGAAATTACCGAAATTGATATTAACCATAATTTAGGCAAATGTTAATTGCCCAATGCCAAATGACCACCGACAAATGACAAATAAAATAATTGCAACCGTTGAAAAGGATAAATTAGAACAAAGCCGAGAATTTAAAGCTTGTTTAGTCAATAATTAAAATTTATTTGCATATGGAAACTAAACCACCTCTACCTCCATTTACCCTAGAAACAGCTAAAGCTAAAGTCCAAGCAGCCGAAGACGGTTGGAATGGTCGCAACCCCGAAAAAGTAGCATTAGCCTATACCATTGACTCCGAGTGGCGCAACCGTGCTGAATTTATCAATGGTAGGGATGAAATTATTGCTTTTCTCAAGCGTAAATGGGCAAAGGAATTGGATTATCGTCTGAAAAAAAGACTCTGGAGTTTTACAGACAATCGCATCTCCGTATGTTTTGAATATGAATGGCACGATGATGGGGGATTTTGGTATCGGGCCTATGGTAATGAGAATTGGGAATTTGCCGAAAATGGCTTGATGAAACGACGGGAAGCCAGTATCAATGATGTGCCGATCAAAGAATCGGAAAGAAAGTTTCTTTGGGAACGAAAATAAACAAAAATAATAGTCTTATTAATTATTTTCTAAAAGCGAACCTTGGGCTTGCGCCTAGCCTACGGTTCGCACTTTATAAGTCTACAATTGCTTTTTCTAAAATGTTCATCGTAGACTGGATTTGTTCTTCGGTATGCAAACAAGTGATAAAAAAGCGCAGTCTAGCAGCATCATAAGGTACAGAAGGGTACACCATCGGGTTAATGTTGATTCCTTGCTTACCTAAATATTGGGACAGGCGTACAGCTTTATTTGGTTCGCCCACAATAATGGGAATGATGGGAGAATTAGCACTATAGCCAGTGTTGAATTTCTTGCTTTTGGCTAAATCGAGGCAAAATTTTGCTCTACTCTGTAACTTAATAGCCCTTTGTGGTTCTGATTTAAGTAGTTTAATTGATGCGATTGCGGCAGCGGTGTTAGCAGGAGACATCCCCACACTAAAGACAAACCCAGGGGCAGTATATTTAAGATATTGAATTATTTCTTTGCTGGCTGCAATGTAGCCGCCACAACTGGCAAAGGATTTGCTCAATGTCCCCATCCACAAGTCTACATCGGTGGCATTGATATTAAAATGTTCTTTAATTCCACCACCAGATAATCCTAATACGCCGATAGAATGAGCCTCGTCTACCAACAAGAAGGTTTGATAATACTGCTTTAATTCTACTATTTCGGGCAACGGTGCAAGGTCGCCATCGGTGCTATAAATACCCTCAACGGCAATCAATACTTTTTGATATTTTGTTCTCTCTTTATCTAAAATGGATTCTAATGCTTGGCAGTCATTGTGGGGGAAATCAATAATCTTCGCGCCAGATAGTTTACAACCTTCTTTAATACTGTTGTGACTTAAAGAATCACAAACAATTAGATCTTTTTCATTGAATAAATGTCCAATAGTGCTAACGTTGGTAGCATGACCGCCAACATATACGATCGCATCTTCTATACCAATAAAATCGGCTATTTCCTTTTCTAATTCTAAGTGTAGAGGGCGTTCACCTGAAAGCAAGCGACTGGCTGAGACTGATGTTCCGTATTCTGTGATCGCTTTTTGGGCTGCTGCGGTAACTGTAGGATCTCCCGACATTCCCAGGTAGTTGTAGCTGGAATAATTAATTAACTCGCGATTATTGGTTAATATTGTATCCCCAGCGATGCCTTGATGAAGACTAAAGAAAGGATTACCCAGTTGTTCGACTCTTTCCAAGTCTTTTTTAAGATTGATATAGTCTGGAGTTAATTTAAACTGACTGTATTCTGTCTTGGTATCAATGCTGCTTCGTTTTATTGATGGTTT
>CAKZYI010000919.1 GCA_937884735.1 uncultured Pleurocapsa sp. | reverse complement strand
GCCTCACCATCATTTGAAAAAAACCTAACTGCCAATAAATCATCAATTCTAGTAGGACCTCCAACTCTGCCGTTGCGGGAATCCCAGGCGGTACTGAGACTAATATCCAAATCATCTTCATCTCCTCCAAGAGCAAAATCACCAATATCGATCGCCCTAGTATAATAACCAGCTTGGGAGGCTAATTCTTGCTCGCTGAGATTATAAAAACTTAGTTCTTCCCGCTTGGGAATCAGTTTTAGGTCTGGCTGTAATGCTCCTAAATTATCTCGCACGTCGATTGTTCCAGGGATTTGCCGTAGTTCCCGCTGTACCTCTTGAGAAATTTGCCGCAGGGTAGCAATATTACTACCTTTTAGTTCGATTTGAATTGGATCTTCACTTTGAGCCGACTGTTGGGCGTTGATTACTAAAGATGCCCCAGGATACTTATTAATAGCTGCTTCTAATTTGGAACGTAGCTCTTCTATATATTTATAGGATAGCTTTTCGCGATCGTCTTCGGGAGTTAATACTGCCGAAAAGCCTAACAAATAACTCCCCTCACTGGGTTGGAGTTCTCCCGAAGGTACTAAATTACTCCGTTGTCCGACGTATTTAATTACCGCTTTGAGATAGTCCTGCTGCTGTAAAATATTGCCTAGATCGTCGGCAACCTCTTGGGATACGTTTAGGGTAGTGGTGGGAGGAAGTTCTACATTGACGCTAAAGTTGCGTTGGTCGGATTGAGGAAAAAACTCTACAGGAATTTGAGTAAAAGCAAAAATGCTGCAGGCAAATAAGGCGATCGCTCCTGCCGTCCAAGCCCCTGCAACGGCTTTGTTTTTAACGGTATGATTCAAACTCCAACGCACAAATTTCTGGGATGCCGACTCGCTCAAACGGTCTATTTTCGATTTATTTTCTACTCCTTTCACATCTCCTAGCAGATAGCGGGATAGGGGAACATCAATCAAAACGGCGATCGCAAAACTAAGTAGCAAACAAATAATAGCAGCGATCGGCAACAGTCGGATAAACTTACCTAGGGTACCGCTAATTACCATTAAGGGAACAAGAGCCAATATAGTCGTAAGCTGCCCTGAGAAGGTTGGTGGGGCATAGGTTTTAATCGTTTGTAGTGCTGCCTGGTCAAACCTTAAGCCCTTAACAAATATCGCTTCGTGCATCCCCTCCATCATCAGGATAAACACATCCACCAAAATACCCAAAGATAAGACCATGCCAATTAGCACCATGTTATTAAGAGTTTGTCCCATTAGCCACAGGATTGCCAATGTACCCAAAAAGGTTAAAGGAATAGAAAGTCCTGCAATCAAAGCTTCTCGCCAAGAAAGAGCGATAAATAGAATTACAAACACCGCTACCATCGCTTGCAGGGCGTTAGTAAATAAATTGCCCAACTGTTCCCAAATGGTTTCCGACTCATCGGCAATAATGCGATATTCCATGCCAAAGGGCCATTCTGAGGAGTTTTGCTTGAGTGCATCCATGCGTTCCAAGACTTTGTTGATTACGGCGATCGAATCTTGCCCAGGAACTTTTTTTACCCCCACGCTAACTACGGGCTGATATTCGCCGCCTTGCCAGCTAATAAATGCCCTCGTGTCTTCTTGTTCCAATTCCTGTCGAACAGTAGCAATTTCATTCAAACGCACCACCCGATTGTTGAGGCGAGTGATAGGTAGCTGTTCCAAATCCTCTATGGTACGAAATCTGCCATAGAAACGGATCCGCGTGCCAATGATATCGCTTTCTATTTCATTGAGAGGAACATCGGTATTAGCATTGCGAATTTGCTGCGCCACCGTAGTCGGTGAAATACCCAAAGTTGCTAAACGGGCGGGATTCATCTGGACGCTAATGACTTCTTCCCGCGCACCACCCAAATCAACTTCACTAACTCCTGCAACCTGTTCAAGTCGATCTTCAATATTTTCCGCTGCTTGGGAAATAACCACAGGATCTAGCTCGCCAAACAAAGCCAAAGTGATAATCGGTGCATCGTCAATCGAAACCTGTTCGACTATGGGTTTATCTGCATCTTCGGGTATTTCCGCCTCTGCCTGAGATACGGCATCCCGTAATTCTTGAATCGAACGACTTACATCGGCATTAGAGGTAAACTCTACTCTTATTACCGAAAACCCTGTATAGGAAGCACTGCGAATTTCCTTGACGTTTTCTACCGAACTAATTTCCGTTTCAATCTCTGAAGTTACCTGCTGTTCGATGGTTTCAGGATCTGCCCCACCCCAGGTAGTCGTAACCGTAGCAACGGCAATTTCAATATCGGGATCGGACTGCTTAACCATGCCCATGTAGCCCAATATTCCCCCAACTACCAAGAGTATGGTTAATAAAATGGCAAAGATCGTGTTGAGAAAAAAGAAGCGAGATACGGGAGAAGGCTTTTGCTGGCGATCGCTTTTTTTTTGCCCGTTGCCATTGAGATCGGGTTGAGTATTATATTGTTCTGGCGTTTCTAATTTACTCATTGTTTAATGCGGTGGCGCAATTTTCTCAGTCTTGCAGATGGTCTAAACAAGCTTTGATACAGTTTGGGTTGCAGACACGATGTTCTTGGCAAAATATTTGGGAACAGATATTTTTACCCGTCAGTTTGACCTTACAAATAAAAGATTTTAATTTCATCTAGCAAAAGCAAGAGTTTTCCAGCAATCTTCAATTTTATCAGCCACTACCCCTACATCGCCTATCGCCACAAACTCTACCTAAGATAGTGCAGTAGGCGACACTACTTTCCGCTTATCTCTATCAATTTTTCGCCAGTTTCTAAAATTTTCAAAGCGTCTATTAACGTGACATTTAAAATTTCTTTTAGCCTAGCATTAGAGGTATTTCCGCAGGTTAACCAAATAATTTTTGGTGGTGCATCCAGGCGATCGAGCAAATCTACAAAATCGCTGTCCTTAGTCATAAAAATAATTTCTTAGGCTTTTGCTGCTGCGAATATTTCTAGATCTTCAGCATCTCTTAAACCAATGTCGCGTAAGGCAAATGCTGTAACTTCAAATGTATTGTCAATCCAAGTAGCAATTGCAGGTGAAAGATGAGCGTCAATCCAAATTGTTATCATGGAATTAATATAGGATGATTCAACTTGCGAGAAGCATAGGCTAAAGCTGCTTTCAAATCGTCCATTTCTAAATCTTGCATTTCTTCTAGAATTTGCTCGAAGCTCAATCCTGCAACACAAAGGTCTAAAATATCAGATACCCTAATTCTCATTCCTCTTATACAAGGACGACCACCACATTGCTTTGGATTCACTGTAATTCTTTTAAGTAGTTCGGTCATGGCTAATATCTACTAGATTATAGATGTCCATAGTGCCTCAATAATAATTATCAAGAAAATTGGCATGTAGAGTGCGATCGCACTCTACATGCCGTTAGATATTATTCGAATAGTTCTGTTTCTTCAATTCCTAATTCTCCAGCCAAAGCTTCTTGCAAACTTCCTGGTAACAAGACTCTATTGATGCCATGAATTATGCCATTGCTAGCTTGAATATCTGGAGTGGTGACGCTGGCGTTGTTGACGATAATTTCTTCGTCGCTAACTTCTGTAACCAAACCGCCATCTAAAGATTCTATTTCGCCGCCAGAAATGTCGCTAGATGGGATTGCTTCTGGTAAAACGTGATATGAAAGTACTTGTTGCAAGACTTCTTTGTTTTCTGGTTGCAGTAGATATTCCAATGCACCTTCTGGTAACTGGCTAAACGCCTCATTTGTAGGAGCAAAGACTGTGTAGGAAGAGCTTGAATCTGCTAATGTATCTCCCAATCCTGCTGCTTCTACTGCTGTGACTAGAGTACTAAATGATTCACTTCCCGATGCTACTTCGACAATATTGCCAGCTTCGGCACTAGCTTCATCCATAGGCATTTCTTCCATTTCCATAGAAGACTCTTTCATTTCGCCGTGATGATTGGCTAGGGCAGGAGATACAGATACTACTCCCATACTGACAACACCTGCTAAGGCTAATATTTGGGCTATTTTAGTTGAAAAATTAAACTTCATAAGTATGTTACTAATTGTTAAGCATACGTACAGTCTAGTCATTAATACTTAGAAATATCTACAACTTTTGTGGGATATTGCGCTTGCAAAGAAACGCATTATTTATTTAATTTAGTTAATTCAATGCCTGTACAGGAGTACCGTTGGCTAAACGATTTTGCCCCTGAGTGATAATAGTTTCTCCTGGTTCTATACCGCTCAAAACCTGTTGTTTAGCAAGACCTTTGATGCCCAGGTTCACCTGCCTTTGCTCGGCTTTATTATCTTCACCCACGACAAAAATATAGGGAGTGCGGTCGCGATAAGTGATGGCATTGAGCGGAACAACCACCGCATTTTCCGCTTCCTCAA
>CAKZYI010000918.1 GCA_937884735.1 uncultured Pleurocapsa sp. | reverse complement strand
AGGAAATCTATTTTACAGGCATTAAGTGTAGCTGGTATTTAGAGAATTGGTATTACTACGATAAATAGGAATCAGTTCTATTTGTTCTACGGTTAATTGGGGTTGGTTAATAGTTATCATCAATATCTATTGTTTAAATATAAAAGTCGGGAATAAAAACAAGCGATCGCCTGAATTAAGGAACTATAAATCTACAAATTAGTAATGCGATCGCAAACTAATACAGTTTTTTCATAGGGAAATATCCAACCACAAATAGAATTGATAAGGTTGGGTTTGACGCAAGTGCAACCCAACCTACGAGTTAATTTAATAATTGCTTATTAAATTAAAGTTCATCTACTTCTGTTGGTTCAATCTTTTTCACCGATTTAACAACACCATTATTACCAGCTAAATTATTAGCAACTTGTGCCACATCAATTCCTGTAGTTTGCTGTAGCTGTTCCATAAAAGAAGCAATTTGAGTGGCTCTGCTGCCATCTTTGCCATCAATTACAGTCAGGCTCTCTACCTCTACTTCGGGTACCCCCGCAGCCATCATTTTCATAAGGGTTTCTAACTTTTGGAAGAGGAAGATATCTTTAGCATCCGTTCCTGCTGCTTTCCAAGATTCCGCTAAACGTTGCGTACCTTCGGCTTGAGCTTTACCATCTTCAATAATAGTAGCAGCATCGCCCTTGGCTTTAGCGATCGCTTTTTTACACTCGGCTTCTGCTGGTGCAACTATGTCTGCCTGTAGCTGTTGTTTTACTTGTTTAATGCGTTCGTTTTGTACTGCAAGTTCAGCTTGGGCTTTAGCTACTTTTGCCACAACCTCGGCTTCAGCTTCGGCGACTAAAGCATCTCTTTTGGTAACAGCATCTCGTATTCTTTGTTCGGCTTCGATTCTGGCAATTTCTAGATCTCGACTAATCTGTCTGAGGGAAGTGGACTTTTTGTTTTCCGAATCTTTGATGGTAGATTCTGCTTTAGCTGTAGCTTCTGCTATGCGCGCGTCTCGCAGTAGTTCAGCTTGTTGTTTGCGCCCAATAGAGTCTAGATAATGTACTTCGTCAGAGATATTCTGAATTTGTAAGTTATCTAATACCAAGCCTAATTTTTCTAAATCGTCTTCTGCTTCGTCTAACAAACTTTTAGCAAAAGCAATTTTATCTTCGTTAACCTGTTCGGGAGTAAGACTAGCCAGTACTCCTCGCAAGTTTCCTTCTAGGGTTTGTTTGGCTAGCATCTCAATTTGTTGGCGACTTTTACCCAGCAACCTTTCGATCGCATTATGAATTGTTGGTTCTTCTCCTGCTATTTTAATATTGGATACCACTTCTACTGTTAAAGGAATACCGCCTTTACTATAAGCTTTTGATACCTTCAACTCAATGATCATGTTGGTTAGATCCATGCGAATAGCTTGTTCCATCATGGGAGTTCTTATACTGCTTCCGCTCTTTACTAAACGATAGCCTACTTCTTTCCCGTCATGGGTGCGTGTCTTTGTACCTGCAAAGATAAGTATTTCGCTGGGTTGGCAAATATAATAATAGTTTTTGATGGTAAGCCATCCTGCCCCCATACCCAAACCGCCAAGCCCTAATAAACCGATAATAAATTCCATTTTGATTTCTGATTGTTAATTGTTGATTGTTAATGTTTGTGGTGGGCAATATTCAATTGAAGATAAATAGATTGGGGTTATTTTATTGCCCACACTACTGCTGATTACTCGTACAGACGTTCGAACGTTCTCTACGTTAATGATTATTTGTTTGTTTGGGATTTAATGTACCAATCACATCGATACCCAAGGTATCGTTAACGCTGTTGAGGAATTGCGCTACGATTTCAGGATAAACATTAACCAAGCTGGCGAGAGATTTACCATCACCGTTATCAATTACATTTACTTTGTCTAGCTTTAATCTTTCGGGGATGGCTACTGCCTCCTCTAATACAGTTTCTAGCTGCTGAATTAAGAACAATTCCTTGGCATCTCTACCTGTTGACTGCCATACTTCCCCAAGCATTTCGTTGACTAAAGCTGCTGCTTCGGCATTTTCTTTTAAGGCTGCCGCTTCGCCTTTTGCTAGCAAACCTTTTGCCACTCGCTCTGCCTCGGCGGGCAATACCTGATCTGCTTCCAAACGCAGTCTTTCTAACTGCGCCCTGACTGCCTGTAGCTGTTGCTGTGCCTTTGCCTCGGCTTCCAGGGCTGCGGCGGTGGTGCGTTCTTCTTCTGATCGCGCTTTTTGTTCTAACTCGGCAGTAACTTTCCGCAGTTCGTTTTCTCGATCTTGAATGATAATGCGATCTTGAGTAATCGCTACTGCTGTTTCATCTTCGCATTTAGCCTCTATTTGTTCGGCTTCGGTGAGGGCGTTTGATTCGGCCATTTCTGCATTTTTAATTACCAAAGCAATTTGTCTGCGCCCCAAGGAATTAAGATAGTCTACATCATCAGAAATAGTTTGAATTTTGAGAATATCTAGCTGCAACCCCAGCTTTTTTAAATCGCGGCTAACGTCATTAGCAATACGTTGGGAAAACTCCAGACGATTTTCATTTAATTGTTCGGGAGTGAGGGTAGCTACGACACCCCGCAAGTTACCTTCTAAGGTTTCTCTAGCTACGCGAATGATTTCTTTGCGATCTTGATCCAAAAAACGTTCGATCGCATTTCCCACCACTTGCGGATTGCTTGATATCTTGACATTTGCGATCGCTTGAATATCTAATGGCGTACCACCTTTAGCATAAGCATTTGTCACTTTGACTGGTACAGGCATTGTCGTAACGTCAATACGTTTACAGTTTTCAAGAATTGGGATTCTAATTCCTCTGCCTCCAGACAACACCCGATAGCCTAATTCTTGTCCACTTTTTGTTTTGCGCTTTCTACCTGAAAGTACAACTACTTCATTGGGTTTACACACACATAAAAACGAATTAAGAAACCAAATTAAAAGTATAGTGGCAAAAATCCCGATAGATACTGGTAAAAAAGTAAATAAAAGACTGCTAGCGTTACTATCTCCTCTGACTTGAGGAAGCTGTGCAACTACGGTTTCTTGCACTTCTATATTATTTATATTGTTTTGTATTGTCATAATTATTTACTTGATATATTCAACTAATTGATTCATATTGCTTCATGTCTTTGGTTATGCCACAACGAAGACATACAACAAGAATTCTTTAATAAACGTGAGCAGAAACAAAGACTCATTACTTATTCAAGAGTCGTGTCGTGTTACCCAGACTTTGTTATTTTGCATTTGAATTATTAAAACGCGATCGCCTACTTGAAACCCTGGGCTATCATCCGTTAAGGCTATTAAATCCACCATTGAACCTTTTACATCAACTCGTATTTTGCCTTTACTATTCTTATCAAAAGGAAGTTCGACAATACCACAAAGCCCTACTAAATCCTCTGGTTTCATCAGACTATCAATAACTTCTCGCCGTCGCCAAAAGTAAATAAACCAAACAATTAATGCACCTATAAAAACACCAATGGCGATCGATATTCCTGCGATAGTTAAAATTAAGTAGTTCACTGACTTTAATACCGTTGATGGTTAGTTATTTTGTTATAAATCTTCGATCTTGATTAGAACAATAAAAGGGCGATTAGTTTTACAAGCACTTTTTAATATGAAATTATCACTTGCTTGCTTTCTCCTCATAGTAATCTCACTATCTTAATCTGAGCAACTATTTTTTGTTTTATTTTTGAAGCTTGTTATATTTAAAATGTTTATGTGCTAATTTAAAAGCCTAATACACTCTAATTTTGATAAAGACACAGCTAAACGTTACTTATATCTCACATAAATAGCCAAAGTGAGAAAAATACCCTCATAAAAAAACAGCAGTTAGCATTTTTAAGAACAACTAACTACTGATAACTGAAAACAAACTATTTAAAATTGATTATTTGATTAATACTGAGGAATACTAGAATCAATCTCTTGACTCCAGGCAGCAATTCCACCCTTGACATTTGTGCCTTCAATTCCAGCTTCTTTAAGAATGTTCAAGGCTTTTGCCGAT
>CAKZYI010000917.1 GCA_937884735.1 uncultured Pleurocapsa sp. | reverse complement strand
GGGTCAAACTACAAAATCCGCGGTACAGAAATTTGTCAGGTAAGTCGTGTGATGGGGCCTATGGCATTCGTGATCAATACCAACGAAAGTCTTGATACTGGAGAAGGTTATATTTCTACTGGTTATAACGCAATCTTCCGCGACTCCAAAACCAACGATCTCAAAGCTAAAAGAGAGTTTGACGAAAGTTACAAGCAGTTTGGCAAATACTATCTTCCCAAACAGCAAACCATCGAAGCGATCGACCCAGAAGGAGGTAAAATTACCACTGAATTTGTTTTCTCGGAAACCAAGCTGCTAGAACCTGCTGCGGTGGCATAATTAACATCGTAAATCATAAATTACTAACGCGACCGCGTTAGGATAAATTTAATAGTAATACAAATAAATTAATCCAATCGATTATGGCATTAGCATTAACTACGGACAACGTAGAAACCGTTTTAGACGAACTACGTCCTTATCTAATGGCAGACGGCGGAAACGTCGAATTAGCCGAAATTGAAGGCCCTATTGTCAAATTGAGACTACAGGGTGCTTGTGGCTCTTGCCCAAGTTCAGCAATGACTCTAAAAATGGGTATTGAGCGTCGCTTAAGAGAAAAGATTCCTGAAATTGTAGAGGTAGAACAAGTGGTTTAATTTGGCTGTTGACTTTTTGTTATCAGCTTGAAATCAGCTTTTGTAAGGGATAAGTTTTTATTTATCCCTTTTTTTTATACCAATAACTAAATTCAAACTAGCAAAAAATTGTGTATCTATCTTTTCATAGATACAGCTATTGCAAATCTTTGTTAGTATCCTTTTATAAAAAAAATTTTGTTATTTAGTATGTAAAATGATTTTACAGGCTCTACTTAAGCTAGTGAATGATCCTGGGATCGGGCAAAAAAAAATTCACGACTTTCGCAAGTATAAGCGAGGAGAAGAGTTTTTTGTGGACTTTTTAGATTCCTATAATTCTGCCAGAATGATTTCATCAATTCTTGTCAAACCAGGAGAGAAGGTAATTTTTCAAGAGCAAGAATCGGTAATTATGTATTGCGTTACCGAAATTGAATACTATTCCAACAGCAATAGTGTTCAAAATGTTAGCTTGAAGATTGACAGAGAATCTGAATTCAAACCATAACTTCAACACCCTGGCAGTCTTTGCACATTTAAGTTTTAAATGTTTAAATTTTAAATCTAGCTTTTGCCGATATTGGATTAAATATCTACATAGGCTCAAGTGTTTACATTAAAACATTCATTGTTCACGAACAATAAATTGAGTTTATATCAACATATTTTTGTGCGACTATAAAGTAATGGTGCGGCTAAGACCCATGTCTAGGTAAGAAGTAATTAAAAAAAAGCGAGATATATGTACTTTGTCAGAGTGAATGTGTCAGAGTGAATGACTATTTTCCCCTTTAATCATTGCACCTGTCTAAAGTCATGACTATCAATAATCCAATTCAAACCATAGAAGAATTATCTCTAAACGCCCTACCCTGTTTGCAGCAGATTCTTGATGATGGTTGGGTTTTGCGCTTTGCTGAAGGATATACTAAAAGGGCTAATTCAATAACGCCTTTATATCCAAGCTACGAAGATTTAACTCAGAAAATCAAACGCTGTGAAAATACATATCATGGTTTCAATCTCAGACCTATTTTTCGTCTCACAAATGAGCCGAGATTAGAAATTATCGATCGCACTTTAAATGAATTGGGCTATCAAAAACAAGATTTAGTAAGCGTTCAAGTAAAAGATATTAAGAAAATAGATTTTTTTCCAGATCGGGCTATAGTTACTTTAGACAGTGATATATCCGAGGAATGGTTAGATAGATATGTCCATGCTGTTAATACTCCCGTGCAGCACTGGAACACTCTTTCAACTCTGCTGGATATTGTTCCTCACCCTACTTGCTACGCTATGTTGAAAGATAGAGGACGTTTTTGCAGTTGTGGTTTGGGGGTTTTAGCCAAAAACTATTTGGGACTATTTTTTATTGCCACAGCAGAACAATATCGAGGTAGAGGCTATGCCCAACAGCTTATCCTGGCTATGTTGAAGTGGGGAAAAAACAACGGTGCAACCCAAGCTTATGTTCAGGTAGAAGCTAAAAATATTAATGGGATAAATCTGTACAATAAATTAGGCTTTAGTGAAGTCTATCAATACTTTTATCGTTTAAAACCCGAATGAACCAACTGCATAGCAAACAATCACAGCAGCACATCAAACTAGATCAATTTCTTAAATGGCAAGGCATAGCCCAAACTGGAGGAGAAGCCAAAATCATTATCAAACAAGGAATGGTAGAGGTGAATGGAGAAGAAGAAATAAGACGGGGAAGAAAATTGATAACGGGAGATCAAGTTACCGTTGCAGGAGTAACTCATCGAGTCGAACTACAATGAACTACAATAATGTCGTTGCAAACATTGAAACAAGAGTACTATAATATATCATTTGTAGTTATAAGCTTATGCTCTAAAAAATATATGCCCTAAAGGATTCCTTTTAGTCACGGAGCGGTATCCTTTAGAACTAAGCTTTCTAAACCTAGCCAGGATAAACAATGGCAATACAAAGATCTTCTGACTCTAAAAGTTCTTCTCCTAAAAAATCTCGCCCACCAAAACAGAAAGACATCAATCTAAATATTGATCCCGACCCTACTTTGATGTCTGCTAGTGCCAACAATGAAGAAACAGAACAAAACGAGGATCGCATACGCCCTCAACGTTTAGATGACTATATTGGACAAAAAGATTTGAAGGGAATTCTGAATATTGCGATCGCTGCTGCCAAGGGAAGAGAAGATTCTTTAGACCACCTCCTATTGTATGGTCCTCCAGGTTTGGGTAAAACAACCATGTCATTGATTCTAGCGGCAGAAATGGGGGTAAACTGCAAAATAACATCTGCACCAGCCTTAGAGCGTCCTAGGGACATTACAGGACTTTTGGTAAATTTAAAACCAGGGGATATTTTATTTATTGATGAAATTCACCGTCTAAATCGCATGACAGAAGAATTGCTTTATCCTGCGATGGAAGATTATCGTCTCGATATTACTATTGGTAAAGGACAAACAGCCAAAACCCGCAGCATTCCTTTGCCTCCGTTTACCCTAGTTGGTGCAACTACTAAAGCAGGGGCATTATCATCTCCATTACGCGATCGCTTTGGTATCATTCAAAGACTACGCTTCTATGAATTGGATGAATTAACTCTCATTGTAAACCGTACCGCAGAAATTATTAAAGCCGAAATCACAGAAGAAGGCGCGATCGAAATTGCTCGTCG
>CAKZYI010000916.1 GCA_937884735.1 uncultured Pleurocapsa sp. | reverse complement strand
AATGACTAATGACTAATGACTAATGACTAATGACTAATGACAAATGACTAATGGCTAATGACTAATGACTAATGACTACTTAAAACAGTTAACTGAAGACGATAGATTTTTAACTGAATAAAGCTTAAGGGCAATCAAAAAGCATTTTGCTCATGTAGTTATCCGTCCAAACTTTACCCAAAGATTTTTCCAATACCCTTCGAGTTTTATCGTTTTGCTGCTGTTGAGTGCAGTAACAACGTTGTCCTGCGAGAATTTCTGCTTGTTTACATTGAGAGGATAAAGAAGGTGTTGACAGAGCAGCTTGACAGTGTATGGCTAAATATTCCCTAACTCGACTGAGAAAAAGTTCTGCTTCTTGAGTATTTTTGGGCTGTACGAATAAACAAAACTTAGAAAAAATCTTACCCCAAGGAGGCAAAGCACGGGGTTGGGAAAAATCAATTTGGGGTAAACTAGCCATCTGGCGACTATAAGTTTCAGGCAATGAGCGATCGCTATTTACTGGAGATAGATCGACAATGGCAGCAGATATCCCTGCTTTACTACAGACCAAATCTGCGCCAAATATAGGCAGATCGTAGTTGGGACGAGGAAACATGACGCAGTGAAGAATGTCAAGGCGATCGCCTACCTGTGCCAATTCTAGATGTAACTTACGAAAATGGGTAGTTTGATAACAACGATTTTCAATGACTAATTTTTCTGATTCGAGATTCCCCTCTACATAGCCTAAATCGTCGGGTACATCATAGTAATTGAGATCTAAGCTATGCATCCATAGCTCTTCGATGCAGTTTGCTAGCTGTTGAATTAAAGTATGTTGTCGTTCTCTTAAAGAATTTTTAAATATTGCAACCATGTTTTTAAAAGGAAGGAGGGATAAGGAATTAGGAAGAAGGAAATCTCTAGACTCCAAGAATGCTGGGATTAGAGAAACGAGGGATAAATGCCTAAATATAATTGCGTATTCCCATATCCCTCTTTGTTAAAGCAAAAGCATAAAAGCTAAATTACTTTTTGGATTTTTGAGACTTTTTGGCTGGTTTAGAATCATCAGCTTGCTCGTCAATTGCTTCTTCTGATGCTTGAAAACCATTTTGTGGTTGAATATTGACAATAGTTCCACCCATTTTGCCAATACGCTGCATTTCCTCGTTCATGCGGCTGTAGGGGACAGAAACAAAAACACTGCCACTGCTGCGAAATTGATAGTCGTTGCTATCGTTAGTTTGGCTTTGTTTCAAACCAGTCACTTCATAAACAAAAACTCTACTTGTTGAAGGCGAGTTAGAATTGCCTCCGAGTACAGAGCTACTCAACATAATTTTTCTCCGTAATTAAAGTAATAACTGTCAGAAGAATCAAGTAAATAAGTTAAGCCAAGGTAACGCTGGCAACCTTTCCACCCATTTTGTTGATCTTTTTCAGTGTAGGAGTGAGCTTGTCGTAAGGTACTAGAATAGCTCGACTAACTCGACGCACTTTAGGATATCTGGGCAAATTCATTGCCGATATTTCAATCCGATAAATACGATTGTCTTGATTAGCTGTTCGGAAAGCTTTGTTGGGTGTAACTCCTTGACTAGACTCTTGATAAGCCCAACCCGATCCACTTCCTGATGGTGCTACAATTGCCGAAGCACTATTGAGAGCAAGATCTTTTGCCAAGCGAGATGTTTTGCCAGCGATTTGAGAGCGATCGCTATTAGCGTAACCGCGATATAGTTGAAATATACGAGTAAAGCCGACAGTTTTTTGTCCTGGCTGGGTGGTAAAACCTTTAAAGTAGGGAACAATATAATCTCCAAAGCTAGCCTCATATTCTGCCGAATCAATATATGAATCTATATCGGCTTCAAAACCTTTAGTTTGATAGAGATCGAGGTGTTCGATTACCTCAGATTCATCATAGGCTGCTCGCCCTAATAAATGTTTGAGATTCAACTCGATTACTCTAGTCTGAAAATTCTCATAAAGAAATTTTTTCCGATAAAGTTCTGATTTAGCTACTGCTCGTACAAAGTCTCGTACTGTTAGAGAACCATTGCATAACAAAGATTCAGTAGCGACAAGACGCTCAGACTGCATAATATAGTCATTGCCCAAAACCTGTCGATAAACAGCATAAATTATCCCTAGAGCATCGTCGCGAGTCCAGTTTGGGCGAAGTTCTAAAGGTTTGCGATCGCTAAAAGCAGAAACTCCCAACCGAGAGGCTGCTGTTGTAATTGCCACTTATTTGTTTCTCCTAAGTATTTGTTTTTTGTCTTTTGTTCTTTGTTCTTTGTTCTTTGTCTTTTGTCTTGATCGATGACCAACAACCAATGACTAGAGACCAATGACCAATGACCATTAAGCTTCAGTCAAACTAAGAACTCGACTACCTTGTTTATTAATCTTTTGCAGAGTTGCTGAAAGTCTTTCGTAAGGAACGACATATTCTTGTATGCTGCGACGTATTTGGGGCGCACGTCCGATTGCTCCTTTTGTTATTCTAACTCGATATAAGCCACCTCTTTCTGTGGTTGTTGTGCCAGAAAGCGAACCATTTCCCCCTGGGCTACGTACTGGTGTTACCGTATTACGAGATAAATCGTAGGTTAAGCGGGGAGTACCTGTACTGCCTTGGGCGCGGTCGCTATTAGCATAACCGCGATACAGTTGAAACATACGGGTGAAGCCAACGGTTTTCTGACCTGTTTGGGTAGAAAAGCCTCGATAAAAAGGCACAATATTATCCCCAAAACTTTGTACGTATTCTTCCGAATCAATATATGAGTCTATATCGGCTTCAAAACCTCGATTCTGATAAATATCAAGATGTTCGATAATTTCTGCTTCATCGTAGGGCGCACGACCGAGTAAATGTTTGAAGTTTAACTCAATAGTACGGGGATGATAGTTGTTATAAAAGAATTTTGTTTTATATAGTTCTGATTTTGCCACTGCCCTGACAAATTCGCGGACGGTTATCGATCTGTCTGCTAACAAAGATTCTGCACTAGTAAGACGTTCGGACTTCATCAAATGATCGTTGCCCAATACATGTCGATATACTGCTGCGATCGCCAATTTAGCATCCTCTTTGTTCCAATGAGGACGTAATTCTATAGTATTGGTATCGTCAAAAGCAGAAATTCCTAAGCGAGATGCTGCTGTAATTGCCACTAGTCATACTCCTAAATTTTTCATTTTTCTATCGCTTTGCTGAAAAAATTGCTTGGAATTACAGTTAACCATTAAACAAAAAGTTAAGCTTAATAGTTATATGAGATTCCAAGCTACTAGAAAGAATCTAGCTTAGAGCATTAATTGCATACTCGATATAAGAATTGGCTTCCACCGCAGGATCGCCGCTCAAGCCATGAGTATTTTTGATATATTTGAGAGCTTCAACATACCAGCTAGGAGATAATTCAAAAGTGGCGTTGATTTCAGCAACTCCAGCAATTAAATAATCATCCATTGGGCCAGTGCCACCAGCAACCAAACAATAGGTAATCATTCTTAAGTAATAGCCAATATCACGAGCGCATTTAGCTTTTCCTTCTGGAGAAGAGGCGTAGTTTGGCCCTTTCATTTGAGTAGTGTAAGGAAACTTATTGTAAACGGCTTGGGCTGCACCATCAACCAATTTTTGTGCTTGATTGGTTAATCCTTGAGCCGCTTCCAAACTAGCATTAGCTTGGCGAAAACGACCAAATGCAGTTTGAATTTCACTACTGCTTAAAAAACGACCTTGAGAATCAGCAGCCGATACTGCTTCTGTGATGGGAGTTTTCATTGATAAAATGCCTCTTGCTTTAAATTTTTACTATGTTTAAGGAAAAAATGGATCTAAGTAAAGCCAGTAACAACTTATTGCTTGTTACTTGTTACTCGTTATTTAACCGACTGCTGCTGCTGCGCGATCGAAGTAGCTCGATACTTCTGACATCAAAGAGCTGCAATCTCCAGAGGTTACGCCATTTCTATCATTGGCAATAGCAATAGCAGCAGCTTTCATTTTGTTAACGGCTTCAGCAATAGAAGGACCTGGAACTCCTAAAGCTACATAAGTTTCTCGTAAACCATTCAAACAACGATCTTCTAAAACACTGCCATCACCAGAAAAGGTTGCATAGGTGACATAGCGCAAGATAATTTCCATATCTCGCAAACAAGCAGCCATGCGACGGTTAGTATATGCGTTACCCCCAGGGGCAATCAATTGGGGCTGTTCGGCAAATAAAATACGAGCAGCATTTGCCACAATGGCAGATGAATTACCCGTGATGCGGTTTACCACATCCATACGTTTGTTGCTTTCAGCAACCATGTTTTTGAGAGCATCAAACTGACCTTGATTGAGATAATCGCCTCTAGCATCAGCTTGGGAAATTACCCTGGTAAATGCGTCAAACATCAATATTTCTCCTAAATCTTATGTATGCACCAAATGAATTGTTCAGAAAACTGATTCCTAACTTTGCTTAAAAAAAACACATATTTGCTGGTAGTTAATTGTGAGTCTCAATGCTTTATTGGTGAGCTTCGATAATTCGATCAAACAGCAATAAAGCTTTTAAAGTTAGGAGATTCAGTGACATTTGGATAAGCTTATTCAATCAAAATCTTTGTGCAATTCTTGTGCAATGATGGGAATAATATATGAAGTTTTATTTGTTTTTATAACAATAAGTTCTTAAAAGCTAATTAATTACTTTTTTAAAATTACCCAGCTTTAGTGCGATCGCTTAATTATGGCTTTATAATTATCTAGGAACTATCAGTGGAGCATTTGGCATCAAGTTGGGATATCTATTCACAGTCTGAACTTGCTAATGGCTAATGGCTAATAGCTAATAGCTAATGGCTACTCAAATTATCTTCCTAGCTTTTGCCTAATTCTGCTATTCAACATATCCAATTCGGGCAACTTTAATTGCATCGCAACCAAGACAAAAATAATCATTGCCACCCCACTAGAAACGCTTAATTCTAGTAATAACAAGAATAAATTACCGTTGCCGATAATATTTTCCATACCCTGGCTTACTCCATAACTGGCTAATCCCCCTAGTATTGTTGCGACGGTTAAACCTGCAATGCCTTTACTCCATCGCAGCAGAGGTAAACCATTTAAACGACGATGCAAAATCCAAATAAAAATTACCATAGAAGTAATGTTTACTCCCACCGTTGCCATTACCAAACCTGGTGCGCCAAAAGCATCTACCAAAAAATAGTCGAGGATAGCGTTAATGAATATATTAATAATGCTTATTTTAAAAGGGGTTTCTCCATCCCCCAAAGCATAAAATACCCTAATCAAAACATCCCTACCCATATAGAAAAACATACCAAAGCCGTAAACTACCAATAGAGATGCCACAAATTGAGCATTATCCGAACTAAATTGTCCTCGCTCAAATGCCAGCCTAATAATAGGAAGGGAAAGAGACATAAATATAGCTGTAAAAGGCAACATACTCAATGCGCCAAGAAAGATTCCCTGGCGAATTCTATCTTTCAATTCTCGCCAATTCTCAGGTGCGGCTAGTCTAGAAAAAACTGGATAGAAAGGAACTAAAATAGCATTAGAGATAATCCCCAAAGGAGTAATAAAGATGAAGGTGGCATTTTGTAATCCCGCAGCAGCACCATCTATACCTGAAACAAAAAACTGGTCGACATTTAGATTCACATAAAGCATTCCCGATGAAAGAGTGGCGGGAATCATTACTTTGAAGACATCTATTACCCCAGGGGTTAATTTGAACCTGAGTTTTAATGTTCCCATTCCTGCACGCCACTGGACGATTAATTGAGCTAGCCACTGCAAAATAGCTCCCCCTAAAGTAGCACTAGCTAAAACAATTGCACCTATCTGAAAGTATTGGGGTGTATTTAACTGCTCGCCAAATCTCCATAATATTGCTGCTACCCCTGTGGTTATTACTGCACTAGAAAAGAGGGGGCTAATACTAGGGAGTAGATAACTATCTGCTGCATTTAAAGAGCCAAAACCAATTCCAATTAAGCCAGCCAGCAAAGCCATCGGATCCATATACGTAGCTGTAAAGTAGCAAGCTGTTTGACTTGAGTAGCTAATTCTGGCCCTAAAATACCAATTAAGTTTCCCGCAAAAGTAATAATAGCGACGGTAACTATAATTAGTACAATACCAACTAGGGTAGATACTGTTTCAACTATCGGTGCAGCTTCAGACTTATCTTTTTTGGCTAGCACACTGACTAAAGCACTGTGAAATGGCCCATTAATTCCGCCAATTAGAACAAAGAGAAAGCCTGGAATAGTATAAGCATAGGCATAAGCATTTTTGACTGCACCAAGCCCAAAAGCTGCCGAAACTACTAGTTCACGGACAAAGCCAAACAATTTACTTACCAAAGTTGCGATCGCAACTACTTTGGCAATATTACCCATCGACGGAGATGATTTTTTATTTGCAGTCACAGTATACAGATATTAGGAAGTGGGTTCGATATATTATACGGTTGTAGGCACAAAACCATTTATTGTGTGTAGTATCTAAATCTCCTTATGAGTAAATTAGAACATTCTTACCTCCAATTAATCGATGTAATTCTCAATCATCCCAGAGAGCAAGAAATAAACATTCTAAACGCTAATTCAAAATTAGTTAATCAAGAGTTTATTAGTTGCTTGATGTCTGTGGGAGAAAAGTTGAGACAGTCTAACAATATTGACTCTGCCGAACGTTTGATCGGGCTAGCAGGTAAGTTACTACAGTTACAAAAAACCAATACTTCTAACACTCGACGCAAAGAATACTTCGAGTTTTTGATGAATCTTTTACAGCAAATTTCTAATAGAACAGATTCACAACAAATATATAGTCTAATTAGAAGTAATCAAGACAAATTTGACCATAATACTACCAAAATTCTGAAATATTGGGCAAATGAGACTATTTTGTCGGTAAATGTCCAGCAACAAAGAGCGATCGCCAACGATCTAGTAAACTTGGGCAATATAGTTAGCAGCTACCCTGCAGGAGATAAGTCCAACAATATTGAAATGGCAATTGTCTGTTACGAAGCTGCACTAAAACCATACAAACCAATCAATTTTCCCAAAGATTGGGCAATGATCCAGTCTAACTTGGGCAATGCCTATCGCGATCGCATTTTAGGTAGTCGCCAAGAAAATATTGAACAGGCTCTTGTTACTTATCAGCTATCTTTAGAAGTAATCACTGAAGAAAAATATCCTTATTTATGGGGAAATCTTCAGCGTAATATTGGTATTGCTTATACATATAGAATTAAAGGAAATAAAGCAAAAAACATCGAACAGGCAATTACTTCTTATAATCGTGCTTTATCTGCTCACACCCTAGCAGACCATCCTAATGATTGGGCAGCAAGTCATAATAATCTAGGAGACATTTATCCCAATCGATTGGTAGGAGACAAAGCAGAAAATATTGAAACTGCGATCGATCATCTTGAAAGAGCATTAGAAATATTTACTTTGACTAATAATCCCCATCGTTGGGCAATGTTACAAAATAATTTGGGTAATGCTTTTCAATCTCGTATTAATGGAGACAAAGGTAAGAATATCGAACGCTCCATATCTCACTATCAAAATGCTTTATCAATCCATACTTTAGAAAAGTTTCCTTACAATTGGGCAATGCTCAACAATAATTTGGGTGGTGCCTATCGTCATCGAGTTAAAGGAGAAAAAGAAGAGAATAAAAGTCAGGCACTTTCTTTTTTAAACAAAGCTTTGCTAGTTTACACTCAAGATAAATTCCCCCGCCAGTGGTCAGAAATTCAGCATAATATTAGCAATATTGGTTAGCTACTATTAATAATCTTATGTATAGCCGTACAAGGTTATGTTAAAACAGAGTAGCCATTAGCTATTAGCTATTAGCGAGTAATGTCGTAATGCTGTACTTGCTAATTTGATTTAAAATATCGCTTTTCGACAATAAAATCCCTCTGCATAATGTTCGGGTGCATTAGATTCAATTCCTCTAATTCTTAGAATAGAAGTAAAAGTTTCCTCGGTAAACCATTGCTTATTGTTTTGCGTGGCAAAGTGATTTATTAAGTGTTTGACCTTTTTTTGACATATAATTTTATCAAGATGAACTAGAATATTAGGCGAACCTAAATCTCCATCATACTTAGGAATTTCATATTCCCAAATTAAGTGATTGCGAAAAGTGTTTCTAGTTAATTCAGAAGTGATGCGATGATCTTGATGTAAATCTTGATGGTAGTGAGTCAAAATTAAATCAGGACTGACCTCTTTTTTTAACTCTTCAAAATATAGTTTGATATCTGCTCCAATATAGGGAAAAAAGCCATCTTTAAATCCTTTAATAATTACTTTTTTGTGTTTAACAGTAGCCAGAAAATCTTCTGCACTTGCGATCGCCTCTTGTTTTCTTACTCCTTTTGCTCCCAAAACAACCCAATAAATATTTAGCTTGGGATACATTTCTATTAGTTTGAGAATTGTTCCACCACAACCTATCTCAATATCATCGCTGTGCGCTCCAAGGCATAATACTTGTTGAAGTGAATTATTAAAATCTATTTTAAGCATTTTGCTCTTTCAAAAGTGGGAATAAACTATTTTTTTGTAAATACCATACACTCAGTTTTCCCTTGCTTGATAGGAATAAAAAAACTACCCACAAAAGCACAATTTATTTTAATAATTTTTTTTATTTTTTTAAAGGGATATAGTCTCAATAGTCTACAAAACGTCGTTTGGATCGAGTTAATTTTAAATTCAATAATCCCAACGAAGCATTTACTCCATTGACAACAATAGTTTTTAGTTCTTTTTTCATGAATTTTTATAATTTACAACCATTGCGATGGCTTTAAGAAATAATACTATATTGGGATTAAGTCTTTAATTAATTATTCAATCCTATATAAGAAGATCCGCTGGGAACAGTATAAAAACTAGGTCTTGATGCCAATCTGCTGTCTTGCTGCGCCTTGCTTTTAGATTGCCATACAGCCCAAGGCATTTCTCCTTTGTTGTACATTTCGTCAAACATCATTTTTTCTTTGAGGGTATCCATACAAGCCCAAAAACCAGGATTTCTGTAGCCAACTAGCTGTTTTTGAGCAATTAGACGTTGGAAAGGCTCGACCACTAATTCTTCTCCTGACTCTATATAGTCAAAAATTTCTTGTTTGAAGGCAAAGAAACCACCGTTGATCCACAGATCTGATTGAGTTGCAGGGGCAATACTCTCAACTAAGGAACCATCTCCCACTGAAACGACATGAAAAGATTGGGAAGGCTGTACGCAAAGAAAACTAGCTGTTTTGTCCGATTGTTCAAAGCGATCGAGATACTGATTCAAATCTAAATCGCTCAAGCCATCGGCATAGTTAGCCATAAACATTTTCTCACCTTCTAGGTAAGGTTTTACAGCCATTAACCTCTCACCAATATTGTGTTGTAATCCCGTATCAATAAAGGAAATACGCCAGTCTTCAATATCATTATTGTATAGATGTACGGTTCTGCCACCATTGGAAAGAACAAAGTTGTTGGAGAGACATTCGTTGTAGTTAAGAAAATAGTTTTTGATATAGTCCCCTCGATAACCAAGACACAAAATAAAGTCTTTGTGTCCAAAATGGGCATAGTAGCGCATTAAATGCCAAATTATCGGTCTATAGCCCACATCCACCATTGGCTTAGGAATGGTTTCGGAATGTTCTCTCAGGCGAGTTCCAAAGCCACCACAAAATAAAACAACTTTCATACTTAATTTCTCCTTATTTTATCAAAAAATTAAGAGATGAATAAAATTTAAACAATATGTATGGGAAAACTTTCTGAGGGCGATAAATCAAAGGTTCATAGTTTTTGTGTCTATCGCCATCATAAGCTGCAACGATCGCCTCTGGAAATGATATAGATCGATAAAACAAAAATAATTTCTCCAATTATTTTTGACGGGCTGTCTCGAATTGTCATAAGCTAATTAATTTATTGCTCAATTAAAAATTGAAATATTGCCAAAACCTAGGCTTTAGTTATATCTGCGAAATACTGGTTTAACAGCTCTCCCTACCAGGTATTTTTCTACTCCTTCATCTAATGCTCGACGATAGACAGCAAGAGCTTCACCAATTGCATTTATCGTATGTTGGATATCTCGATCTGTGTGGGAAAAACTAACTACCAAGGAGGGTGCAATAATACCTCGTTTGATTATTTCTTGTAGAAATAAAGTGCGGAAAGGTTGAGATGGTTGTTTGTTTTCGTCCCTTGTAAAATAAATCAGGTTGCAGGCTTTACCCGCTACACCAAAATATCCTTCTATATTGTGGGTAGCAACAGCTTGATTAATACCCTGAATTAATTTCCCTCCTTGACGATATAAATGTTCGATAACATTTTCTGTTTTATAGATGTTCATTACCTCCATTGCTGCTGCTAAACAAGAAGTTTCTGCACCAAAGGTAGTAGAAAGCAAAAACACCCTTTCGCGATCGTGATTTAATCCTCCTAACTCCATAATTTCCCTTTTTCCTGTCAGGGCTGCGACGGAAAAACCATTGCCAATCGCTTTACAGAAAGTAGAAAGATCGGGGACTACATTGTGCAGTTTTTGCGCTCCATTAAGATGCCAGCGAAACCCTGTAATGATTTCATCAAGAATAAACAAAGCCCCGTTTTCATGGCACAGTCTTTTAACTTCCTGTAAGAAGTTATCTTTTGGTAACTCCATTCTTTCTGCTTCCATAATCAAACAGGCTATTTGATTGGGATAGCGATCAAATAATTCTTTAACGCTTTCAATATCGTTATAGTTGAACTTAAGTGATAGATCCTGTACCGCCTGGGGAATACCTGAATTCATCGCCGAAGAACCAAT
>CAKZYI010000915.1 GCA_937884735.1 uncultured Pleurocapsa sp. | reverse complement strand
CAACATTTTTGAAGACAATCCTAATATTTTCGAGGGTAATTTACGTATGCAGTTTAGATTGTAGCTTGAAACCTTATTTTAATCTTGAGTGATGTCAACATTAGTTCGCTCTTAAAATGCAGATATTGCTCACTCTATCCCGAACTAAGAATGGGCATTCACCAAATTTTAATTTGTCTATCTACACTGTAGCTAGCAATAAACTCATAATCTTCGCTAAGAGTAATGTACGCAATGGGTGCATTGTGTCCCGTTAATCTACATAACTCTTTCTCCTTTATCAAGTCTCGTACAACAATTTCATAGTTAGCTGTCGCATAAATCAAAACTCGACCATTATTACTGAGAATAGAAGGACACATTTCATCTGCAGTAAAGATAATTTTGTCCGTTTGCAATTCCCAAACGCAAACTTTTTCTTCTCTTATTCCGCAAGCAATAATTGTTTTATTGAGACTAACCCCAACTGAAGTAACAATTAATTTTGGAAGATTTTCTATTGTCTGAATAAGTTCTTGTGTCTCAGTATCCCAAATCTTAATAAGAGAATGTTTCTGTTTGTCAAAAAAACAAACTATAAAAAATTCACCATCAATTGTAAATAGAAACGGTGTTATTAGTATTCCGAAAATATCTCGTGGACAAAGTAGCAAATTATCAAATTTAACATTGAGTGAACAAGAGTAATTTCGATAATTCCAAATTTCAATTTCGCCTGAATATCCGCAATGGCTTAACTTAGCAATTATTGATTTGTTTTGCTTGCACACTATAAATTCTCCATCAAGAGCATTAATACCATGAATAAATTGATCGGGATAGTCATCAATCTGTTTTCCAGTTTTCAATTCGTACACAAAACAGAGGTGTTGATAACTGGTCACAAATACTTTTCCATCATCGCCTAACCCAAACTCGTGCGCGCGTAAATCTTTCTCTCTTTCTAAAGAACCTGTTTCCAAGTTCCAAATAGCCATTCCAGAATTTTTATAATCTATTTCCCAATAAGAAACTAGAGTATTGTCATAATTTGCGATTTCAAAATTATCTGGATGAGATTCGGATGGGATACTAAAAGAATTAAACTCAAAATATTCAATAGTATGCAGGCATTGTATATTAGAAAAAGGTAAATAGTTACATACTGTTTCTTTAGCAATTTCTGTATTGCTTTCCCTTAATAATAATAAAGCTGCTTGACGAACTTTTCTATTTTTATCTCCCAAAGATTGAGCAATTAATTCTATTCCCGCTTCTTCATGTTCCCAAGCATCAAAAAGAGCATTAATTAGTATTTCTGGATCTTTATTCGATAACTGAAATTTTATCTGCTCTAATTCATTCATCAATTCAATTCACAACACTAAATAATCAAATTCTTTGCATCTTAGCGAGAGAAGATAAGATAAACCGATGTTAATTCTAAAACTTGGTGACTTTTTAAGATTTGTTCTGTAGTGCCAAGAATAGGATTTTTAATTTCTTCTGCTACAGTCTTAACTATTTCTGATTTTCTCATTAATTTCAAGCAATCAATACAGACTACTTTTCAAATAACTTATCTACTGATATTGAAATGTTAGAAAAGCTGAGGGGTAGAATCGATCCTGTAGTGAATTCTGACTTAGCAAGATAACTATTATTGCTTGGCTGGGTAAATACTATCAGCTTGCTACTTGTTACATCTGCCACCCAATATTCAGCAATATTCGCTGCTGCATAAATTTCTTTTTTTCGATTTAAGTCGTAAGCCAATGTTGTATCTGAAATTTCAATCAACCATAGAATATCTTGGGGTATGGGATGATTTTGAAAATATTTGCTCTTGGGTAATTTGACTATAGCAATATCGGGTTCTGGTTCTGAATTATTAATAGTAATGGGATGTGCCTCTCTAATCCAAGCTTTTCCTAATAATATTTGTCGCAAATAATCAGCCATACTTCCTGCATAGGCTGCATGAGTTATTCCCTCTGGACTCATTTCAACTAATTCCCCATCAATTAATTGGATATTGCGATCGCCTAAAATTCCTGCTTCAATCATCTTGTGATAATCAGCGATTGACCATTTGGCTAGAGTCGTCATTTCACTATCTATATTTAGTTATAAAAGAGTGTTTAATAATTTAGTTAATAAATATAGTTTACTCAACCAAAACCTCTTCTCGATCGCATCAATCGGTATCTTGTGACAATTTGCTGTCTGTAGAGATACTCATACTATGTAAATTATGCGATCGCTTTTCTCGATCAATAAACATAATTAGCCAGAGGTGGTATAGCAGATATCAAACCATTACCAAAGAATATGATAGGTTAGAGCAACTGTATACAGTATACTTATATACTTCTTGTTGCTTAACCTATGAAATCCATTACTATTGCTGAATCGTTAGTAAATGGCGATCGCCTTAACCAAAGTATTGCTAGTTTAGCCAGTATTGGTCAACTACCCAATGGTGGTGTAAAACGTATAGCTTATAGCAAAGAAGATCTCGAAGCCAGAAAATTAATTCAGCGATGGATGATGGAGCTGGAAATGGAAATTACAATAGATACAGCAGGAAATATTATTGGTAAGTATGCTGGTAACAACCCTATAGCCAGTGCGATCGCAACAGGGTCGCATATTGATACCGTTCCCTGTGGCGGTCATTATGACGGTGCTTATGGAGTCTTTGCAGGTTTAGAAGTAGTCAGAGTTCTAAAAGAAAACCAGATACAGCTAGATCGCCCCATAGAAGTCATTGTCTTTACCGATGAAGAAGGCAGCATGATCGGCTCGAAAGCCATATCGGGTAGAGTAGTTGGCGATCCTGAATACTATCGTCGTCCCGATGGTACAGATATTCAAACCTGTTTGGCGACAATTGGCGGTAATTGGAACAAGATCGATCTAGCTCGTCGTAACCCCCAAGATATATCTGCATTTGTCGAACTTCATGTCGAACAAGGCCCAGTTTTGGAGTCTATGAGCAAACAGATTGGTGTAGTTGAAGGTATAGTCGGGCAAAGAAGATTTAACATAACCGTCAAAGGCAGTGCCAATCATGCGGGTACAACCCCAATGTCAATGCGCTGTGATGCTTTAGTTGCCGCTTCTCAGGTAGTATTAGCGGTTAATCAAATTGGCAATACTCCTGGTCAACAGGTAGCGACTGTCGGCAAAATGGAAGTACTGCCAAATGCTGCTAATGTTGTCCCTGGCTGGGTAGAAATGAGCCTAGATATTCGCGATTTATCTAGCTTACACATCGATAGTTTGCTAAAGCAACTACGCATTCATCTTGAAGAAATTGCCGTAGCTACTAATACCCAAATCCGTTTAAACCCCTGTTTGCACAACGAACCAGCTTTAGCCGAACCGTACATTCAAAAAGCGATCGCCTCATGCTGTGAAGAGCTTGACTTAAGCTACACCTATTTACCTAGTCGCGCTAGCCATGACGCACAAGAAATGGCAGAAATCTGCGACATGGGGATGATTTTTGTTCCCAGTACCCTGGGCGTTTCTCACGATGCCACCGAATATACTTCTCCAGAACAATGCACTCAAGGAGCAAATATTTTGTTGCAAACTTTGATTAGACTGGGAAAAATCTAAACCATTGCTCGATCTAGTTAATTTCTGGTTTCGATATTCATCCACAACTTACCTAACGTGAGTTCGGATTAACGGAATTAATTTGTTGGATAGCCAAGAGCTATTAGCCATTAACTCTTAGCACGAATAACCCGCAAAGCGGATTCGCCTCTTGTTTTTTAAGTAATGGGCCGAGCTGGATTTGAACCAGCGTACGCATAGCGAGCGGATTTACAGTCCGCCTCCTTTAACCACTCGGACATCGACCCCTAGTGACCACGATTATAAATCATAACATAGGATTGTGGAAATTACTCAAAAAAAATAGCTATTAGATTTATTTCCTAGTTTTTCCGATAAATATCGTCTGAAACCTATACCATATAGGCAGATTTTAAAGCCCACGTTATTAAAGCGATAATTCCACCAAAGATTAAAACTGCGGATACAGCAACCAAAACAGGTTTGTCTGCACCATCAAACTTCATAATTCCACGATTTAAGTCAGACATAATGTTATGTTGCGCTCCCTACTAAAATAAACTGATTTATTTAATTCATACTTTTTCTATCTAAATGGTATCAAAACAATTTTAGATAGTGTAGGATTCTTTAAATTTATCCTAGATATACAAATAAAAACTTAAATTTATTCAATATGAAACTACTGTGGATGGTTTTGGCTAGTGTTTTAGGGCTTGGTGTCCTAGCGGAAATTGGATTGCGAGTTACTCAAGGTTTGGGTAATCCTCCTCTTTATCTTGCAGATGAAGATATAGGATATTTACTCGCTCCCAATCAAAAGCTGCGTCGTGCAGGGAATTTAATTGAAATTAATCAATACTCGATGCGCAATCAAGAAATTGAACCTCAAAAACCGCAGGATACAGAACGTATTTTTTTGCTGGGAGATTCAGTAGTAAATGGCTCTTGGTGGACAGATCAGGCTGACATTCTTTCGAGTTTGCTAGCCAAAAAACTACAAGGAAACAATAAATCCCTGGAAGTTTTCAATGCTTCGACCAATTCTTGGGGTCCTCGTAACGAATTAGCTTATTTAAAACGCTATGGTTTGTTTGATGCGGATACTTTAATTTTGATTATTAACACTGATGACTTATTCGCTATCAAACCCACATCTTTAGTAGTAGGAAAATCCTATAGCTATCCCAATAAGCCACCTGCTTTAGCTTTGATAGAACTATATCAGCTTTATCTAGCTCCTCCTCGCAAAATTCCTGAGTTAGAAAAATTGCGATCGCAATGGGATGCTAATTTGCCAGCAAATTTGACAGCGATTAAAGAAATAAAAGCGATCGCCGAGAAATCTAATACTAGGTTTATACTGGCTCTTACTCCTCTGTTTCATGATTTTATATAAGGCTCCACAATGGATGAAGAACATGGAAGAAATCGCCTCCAGCAGCTAGTAGAAACGGAAAAAATCGACTATCTCGACTTTCTCCAGATTTGGTCAGAATTTCCTCAGCCAGAATTTCTTTATCGCGACGGTATTCATCCTAGTCCTCAAGGAAATACTAAAATCATCGAACAATTATCGTTAGAAATAAATAATCAGTAATTATAAACATCGCCTACCAATTATTTATTCTCTAGATTAAATTGGTAGCAATATGCAATATGAAGATAATTTTTATCAGGATAATTTCTAATGACGACTATTCCCCTAGTTACTCAACCTTTAGATGACATTAATGTCACGGAAAATGCCAAAAACACTAGTATTGATTTATTTCAAAATTTTGACGATCCTTTTACTACTGGAAAGGTAGCTCGTTTTGAACTTGAAAATACTTCTTTGGGTGGCGGAGTCACCAATGTTTTATTGTTCGATCAATCTGATGAGGGTGCGCCAGAAACCGTAGCTAATTTCACCAATTATGTGGAAGATGGTGATTATGTTAATTCTATTATTCATCGTTCTGTTCCTGGTTTTATTATCCAAGGAGGTGGGTTTACATCTAATGACTTGGAAATAGCAAATGTTCCTGCGGACCCTGCTGTTGTCAATGAATTTAGCGAAGACAGATCTAACCTTCGAGGTACGATAGCTATGGCAAAATTGGGGAACGATCCTAATAGTGCTACTAATCAATGGTTTTTTAATTTAGCTAATAATTCAGACAATTTAGATAATCAAAATGGGGGGTTTACTGTCTTTGGAGAAGTACTCAGTGAATCAGATCTTGCTCCTGTAGATGCGATCGCTGATGTATCTATTTTTAATGGAAGTAATATAAATTCAGCCTTTAGCGACCTACCCCTAATTCTTAACGACGATACTAATCCTAGTATAGAAAACGATCAGAACTATATCCGCTATAAAAATATAACTATTTCTCAAACAGATGAACTGGAGTTTAAAGTCAGCAACAATTCCAATCCCGATTTGGTAGATGTTTTTGTTAGTAGAGGAGGGTTATATATTGACTACGCCGATGACCAAAACGGTACGGCAGAAATTACGATTGAAGCAACAGATTTATTGGGAGACTCTGTAGAAGATACATTTACAATTACGGTAGAAGAAGATAATAGCGTTCCACCTTCAGGAGGCGGAGGCAATGGAGTTCCAGTCGAAAATAGTAACAGAGACTCAACAGTATATCGTTTTCTCAATCAGGATACGGGAGTTCACCTATATACTACTTCCAAAGTCGAACGAGACAATATTTTAGAAACTTTACCAAACTACGAATTTGAATCTTTTTCTTATGTTAGTGTCGATTCTCTAACAGGAAATCCCGAACCCAAGGAAGTTTATCGTTTGTTAAACCAAGATACAGGGACTCATTTATATACAATTTCTGAAAATGAAAAAAACTCGGTGGAAAACACCTTAGACAACTTTAGTCTAGAATCAGAATCTTTTTTCGCTTATACCGAACAACAAACTGGGACTGTTCCAGTTTATCGTTTTTACAATAACGAGACTGGAGCACATTTTTATACACCAAGCGAGGTTGAAAAAAGTGTGATAGATGAAACTTTGCCCAACTATACTTCAGAAGGAATTGCTTATTATGTTTTTCCTGTTGATTAGACAATAATCAACGGCTAAACAAACATATGAATATAAAAATCACCTTTGTTTGTTTAGCCTCGCTAGCTATTATTCAAATCCAACTGAATTAAAGGATAGCTGGTTATATTGTCTTGATGTAAAACCTGTTTAATAGGAATGATATCTACCACACAATTGCTATAGGATATGGCTTCTAGGGTAAAGACAAATTCTGGTGTCCAAATATTTTCTTTGACTGGAATACAATTAGTTTCTAAATAATTGAGTAAATGCGAGCGCTTTATTCCTGGCAAAATTCCCGAATCTAGACTAGGAGTATACCAGCACCCATCTCGCCATCCCCACAGATTACCCGTACTTGTTTCGAGCCAGTTATCTTGATTATCAATCAGAATTGCTTCTTGAGCATTGAGAATTAAAGCTTGATTGCGAGCTAAATAAGCACCCAAATAATTACCTGTTTTGTGTTGTGCCAGCTCTCGCTGATACAAATCCTCTGTAGCTACCCACGCAGTTATACCTTGAGATCGACGCTGATTTAAATCTACTGGCAAATTGCGTCCTGTAATCCATTCTTTCCCATTAGGGAAAACAACCATCCTCAGCACAGGAAAATAAGCCAATAAGGTTGATGCACCTAACTTGAGACGATTCCAGTCAGGCTGTCGCCAATTAAAAGCTTTAATACTAGTGTAAAGGCGATCGCAATGGGATTGCCAATGGGTCAAATCGTGGTCTAAAGATTTTTCATATACCCGCATGGTGGTAAACACAGTTGCTCCGTAACATAATTCTGGAGCATTGATGCTTAATTCTATTTGCTTAGAATCAATAAGTTTGCCGTCATGCCAATACATTCTTGATTAATTGTCTTGTCGTTGAACTTCCGAGTCTTTTTCTTGTAGAGAAGGTGAGTTTTCATCTTCAGGCTCAAAATACAGTATGTTCAAAAGAAATGAACCAAGCAATCCAACAATCGTAAAAGTTACCAAACCTAAAATTAAAGGCTTTAACCAGCCTGGTTTTTTCTTGGGAGGTAGAATTTCTCCAATTGTGTCTCCAATGGGTTGATCTGGTATTTTAGTTTCTTCTGCTGGTCTTTCTTCCAAGGGAACAGAATCAACAAAAGAATCAGTTAGGTTATCAGCGTTCAAGACGCTCTCTTCATTAAGAGCAGATTCAACATCCGACCACAATATAGCCCCTCGAGAAGAATTAGTGTTGGAGCTTACCTGGCAATGAACCAATGCTACTGTAACATTGTCATGTCCATTATCTCGGTTGGCAATCTCGATTAAATCTTTAACTGCATCAGCTAAGTTTTTTTTACCATTTAATACGGGTAAAACACGATGTCTCCAGTGTTGTTCTACGCGATCAAAATCACTCAAGCCATCAGTGCAGAGTAAGAATATACAGTCATCCTCAATCATGTAACGCTGTAGATTGGGATGGAGTGCAGCAGAATCTCTCATGCCGATCGCTTGAATCAAAGCACCAGCTTGAGGATATTGTAGAGAATCGCGATAAACAGCATAACCCAACCTAACTTCTCTCGAAGCCAAGTCATCATCCGTAGTTACTTGATGACAGCTATTGGGAGTAATCCAATAAATACGAGAGTCTCCTACATGAGCCAAATACATCTCATGAACGCTAGAAAGAGCCATGACCAGGGTAGTACCCATTCTTTGTCTATCTTGACGCTTTTCGCTATCATTACGTCGGCTAATAATATCGTTTGACCCATTGATGTATTTAGCCAATTTGCCCAGTATTTTGCCTGGGCTATATTCTTGTTCTCCTAGGGATAGTTTGGATATTTTACTCCTTAAGTATTTAATCGTTTCGCTAGAAGCTACTTCTCCTCCTTCGTGCCCTCCAACTCCATCACAGACTATAGCTAAAGAATTTTCAGAAGTAGGAATATTGTTATAATCAGCATGAATAGGGTAGGCAGCATCCTCATTATTACTACGATTGGGTCCAGAATCACTTAAAGCATAGATTTGGTAGGAATATTTACTTCCCTTTCGACATTTCGTAATTGCTTGGTCTAATATTGCGATCGCCTGACGAATATCGCTGATTTTACCTGTCTGTAGGCAAATAGCCATTTGCTTAATTACATCTCGAACGAGAGTATCGGCATTGTCTGACCATGCAAGCCATAAATCTCCCAGGTTTCTCAAACTAGGCTGATATTCTACATCTGCCTGTAATTGCATGACTTGCAGCACTTGACCATTAATTCTAATCAAATCTGGATTGAGCAGAGTCGAACCCACCTTCCTACCAAGCAATGGTTTCCAAAGTTTAGCTATTTGCCATAGCCAATTAAGCTGTTGAAAAGCAGTTGCGCTACTCCACAAGGATGTCAATTTGGGCAAAAGCTGCTCTGGATATTTTAATTCTCCTGATAGGCTATGGGGAACAGTACCATAATCTAGTAGCCAAGCCTCTGTATTGTCGAGTAAACCATAAACTTGAGGAATATGAGGATAGCAAGGAAACAGTTGTAAATAAGCAACAATATCAACTGGTACTTCTTCTGGAGTCAGAGGTGGCTTGCTTGGTTTAGTATCTAAAAATATTTGAGGAGAAATTGCTAAATATCTATTGTCCGCAGACGAATCATTTGACTCGTCTAAAGTAACAGCTTTGTCACTCCATAGGTAACGTTTAATTGTCGGCGTATTGCATCGATGACAAAAATGAGCTTCTAGTGTGTTAGACGCTACGCAGTGAGGATTCGAGCATTGAATTCTAGGCGCAGGATGTGACATGGATGTTTTAAACTATTGAGCTTACTCCGTAAAAAAGGGAGTGGCGGTTACATTTTGCTAAAAGGTTCACTTCGGGAAATTAAACTCTAAAGTGATTTTAAAAATTTGAACATCAATCGACTTTCAAGCAGACATTATAAACTCATTTATTTTGTTTATTATGTTAAATCTCATAGCATTTCATGATTTCTCTATCGTAAATTAGAAATTTCATTTATGTTCGTTTCTATCTCAATAATTATTTAATATTTAAGATTGTCAACTTTCATATATTTGTTCCAAGCTTTCTTTTAAAGCTAAAGTGAGCTTTTGAGAGCTTTTACGCAAAGAACCGCCAAGATAGTCGGCAACCGTCAAAGGCGAACCAATATCTACTGTAACCTCTGTTCCCCATTGGGGAATTGGTTCACTGTAGCGAATTCCTACAGGTAATATTTTAACCTTTCTCTCAGATTTGTCTGTTTCTGCTTGTAAAGCAATTAGAGCGACACCTCTTTTTAGGGGATGAATTTGTCTGTCGTTGTAAATTCCTCCCTCTGGAAAGATTACTAGCATTTCTTCTCCTTGCTTCAACAGTTCAATGCTGTGATAAACACTACTTAGCTGAGGGCGATCTGTATCTACAGGAAATCATCCCATACGCTTAATAATCCAACCTTGTAGACCTTTGACTTCATTGGCAGAAACCATAAAGCGTAAATCTCTACCGCTAGCCAATCTACCCAGTGCATAGGGAACAACCAAAGCATCCCATCGAGAGCGATGAGTCGGAGCAATAATTACGGGATCGTCAGCGGGAATATTTTCTAGACCATTAACTTTTATTTTGTTGAAGAAAAGAGGCAAAACCAAATAACATCCGATGGGATATAGTATTTTTGAAACCAAAGGAGATATACGAGAATTCAATTTATTTGGTAGTTCAGAACTTAAACAAGAAGAACTACTATGCTGTGGTTTTAGCTGAGTCATTAAAGAACTAAGGTTCGATCCATTCTATTTACTACCTTAATTTTTCTTTAATAGAATGTGTCACGGATACTGGACACTTAGTTAGTTGTCATTCTGCTAAACCTAGGCTTTTCAAACTCCTAATTAGCTGATACCAAAAATCAAATGTGACACTTGCTGATTTTTTTTTGATACTTTTAGATAAATTAATTGAAAAATGGATTTAAAAAAGTAGTGCAACAAGCAGATTCTTTACTCAAAGCAACAAAGTTATCCAAAAGTTTTGGCGGGATCAAAGCAGTAAACAATGCCCGTATTGAGGTCAGTCGAGGCAGTATTACAGGGTTGATTGGTCCAAATGGTGCGGGAAAGACGACCTTGTTTAATCTATTGTCTAACTTTATCAAAGCTGACAGTGGAACTATTTTGTTTGAAGATCGACCGATTCAAGACTTGCCATCTTATCAAATTGCTACCAAAGGATTTATTCGCACTTTTAAAGTGGATAGAGTCCTCTCTCGCCAGTCTGTATTAGAAAATATGATGCTGGCGACACCA